>CAKQEI010000029.1 GCA_934230115.1 uncultured Prevotella sp.
ATCATGACAATCATGACAATCTGTAGTAGTTTAGCGTGAGAACTACGAATCTGCAACCATAAGACTATCCAGTTGATTACCAGCGTATTAACAACTGACAAATAATTGCAATGAAAGCTTTTCGCGCCAACGCAACAATGATAGAAAGCCGCACCAACCGCCCTAAACCCTGACTCAATCTATGGCAAAATAGTGGCTAACGGCGCTGCTGAGGAAGATTTTCCACTGCATTTTTCTGTATATATTCCTCTACATGCTCCGCTGATGCCACATTACAGAAAACTACCATCATCAACAACTTGAGGAGGGGGTCGTTTCAACCGACCCCCTTGCCAACTCGCTTGGTATCACGAATAGTAGTAATGTGAAGAACAGACTGGATGAGGGGGATGTCCATCTGATGGACACCCCCACCTCAAGCGGGTCAGATAAACAGCACAAACTGTCAACTGTCACGACTGTCACGACTGTCATTAAGAATATGAAGGAGAATATTTCATATCAAAAGGGTTAGATGGATTGATTGTGAGAGAACGACTTGAGGAGGGGGTCATTTCAACTGAGCCCCTTTCGCCGAAGTGCTGGAGATTATGAACCGCACATTGGCGCAGAAGGATGGTTTTACTCCACATTACACAATCGGTTGATGTCCTCGTCGAAAGTGTCGCGGTTGATTGCGCGGGTGCGCATTGCCGACTTATAGTTGTAGATGGTTTGTGTGGAATAAAATAGCAGCGTGGCAATCTCCTGGCTGTCGGTCACTCCAAGACGCATTAGAGCATAAATGCGGACTTCGGTGGTGAGGCTGTTGGGCGATGGTTGCGCAATTTTTGCTTCGGGCAGGAGCAGTCCGTTGAGTTCGTCAACAAATCCTGGGTAAAGTTCAATGAAGGCTCTGTCGAAGCGAGTATAAAAGGTCGTCGCCTCCTCCTCGGCAAGCCTGTAACTGTTGATGGTCTTGAGGAGGTCGGCAGTCTGGTTGGCCTTTATTTTTCGGCTTACGAGCTTGCGGTATTCAAGGAGCTTGCGTATATACACGGCGCTGATGTCCATGAAGAGTCTCATGTAGGTCTCGCGGCGGTGGTTGGTGGCGATGAGTTTCTCGTTGAGTTCGGTGAGCTGGCGGTTCTGGCTCTTCACTTCGCGTCGGCTGCGTGCCAGCCACTTGTTCTGCTTGTAGCCGAATATGGCCATGGCAAAGAGCACGAGCGAGAGGAAGCTGACCACGGCAAGCACTCCACGCACAATGCGCTCCTTATGCGCCAGTGCCTCTTGGTTGGCGGTGGCGATAATGGGCAGGATATTTGAAATTTCGAGCATTCGCAGGCGGTTGTTGTAGAAACGGGCGTCCTCCATAGAGCAGTAGATGTAGCGGGCGGCACGGTCGGCATATTTAGGGTCTTTCTTATACAGATAGGTGGAGAACTCCTGCAGGGCGAGGTTCTCCTTCAGCGGGCAAACCATATCGGAAATTGCCGCCTCCACGATATATTTCTCATAAAGCAGCATGTCGCCCATTTCGCGGTAGTAGCGTGCTACGCAGTAGGCGGCAGAGGCATGGACGCGGCTGTCCACGGGACTGTTGTCGAGCGCCGCTGTGTAGAGTTTCAATACGGTTTTGCTCAAGGGGTTGCCCATGAATGCCAGTTCGCCGCTCAGATAGGCATGCAGAGCCACATCGCGGGGGCTTGTGGCGTCCACCGTAAGTTGCAGATATTCAATCTTCTTTTTGTGATAAAGGCTTGCAAACTCCGACTTGCTGCAGAACGACTCCCAATAGTTGTAGAGCCACGTCTGTGTGTAATGATAATATTGCTTCAGATTTGCGGGCACGCCCTTTGCGCCAATCTCCTGCAGCAGCATCTCGGCTTGGCTGTAGAAGCCACCCGTCGACAGCACGGCGGCACGGTTGATGCGGTTGAGCGTGATGTAGTGGGGGTTGTTAATGGCCTGGGCGAGGTCGAGTCCACGGTTCACATAGACCATAGCCGAGTCGTAGCTATAGGTGTAGTATTCGTGGTAGATGCTGTTGAGAATGGCAAGCCGCGAGGTATTGTTGTCGGCAGTTCGCAGCTTCAGCTTCAATTTATTTATCTTCGCCTCCTTTTGTTTGACGAAGTCGTCACGACGGTCCACATAGCTGTCGAGAAGCTGCAAGATGTGGTGCTCGTCGACTATATTGGCAGTAGCCAGACTGGTTTTGGCCGCCATCCTTAGCGGCATTAGAATGAGAATAATGTAGAAAAACAGTCGCATAGCAATCGGTTTTAAAGGTTTTTGCTGCAAATTTAGCGATTATAATCGAGATAAACACATTTACTTTGATAAAAAAGTATAAACATCAAAACAACTGATTATTAGACGTTTATGTTAGTGTTTTGTTTTACTTCCGTCTACTTTGAATTTACGCATCCATACATTTAGCCAGAATTGCGAGTAACTTTGCAACCGAAATCAAAACATCACGAAATTATGGACCTTAAACTCAAAACATTATCAATTGCCATTTTGGCATCAGCCACAACAGGCACGTATGCACAATCGCATACAGAAAACACCTCGACCAACGAGTCAGAACAAAGCAAGAAGGAAGAGCGCAATGTAATGCTCAATGCTGCCGACGCTAACAAGCCGCGCGAGATCCAGATAGGACTGCCGAGTGAGGACGTAACCGTATATGAGAATGGACTGCCAGCAGTTTACTCTTCGTCGGTGCACAAGCTCTCAGCCCATTGGCGCAGCGATGCTTCGCTCAAGGGTACCGATCTTATGACACCGTCGGAGAGTGCAATTAAGACAGGCAATATAGCTTATGCTGTGTCGGCTTTCAGCGAATTAGGCCAAAAGGAGTTTAGCGGCAAGTTCAACTACAAGGCCAACCATTTCGGTATGCAGAACTTCGACCTCAACCTCTCGGGAGGCATAGGCGACCGCTGGCTCTACACAGCCGGAATGTATCAGAACTTCGATCCGGGAAGCTTCAAGCTCCGCTTCACCGATTATGCCGACCGCACACAGATCTATCACTTGGGACTCACCCGCATCTTGGGTGACGGCAAGGGCCGCATATCATTATTATATAAGTATTCCAACAGCAAGAATCCGGGCAACTTTGCCAATGCCGCTCCGTTTATCTATGCTGGCGACGGCAGCATAAAGAAGCTCGCTGGCTTCGACCCGGGCTTGGACTCATACGTGCAGCGCCAAGGCTCGTTCAAATACCTGAACACCAAGACTGGCAAGATGGACACATGGAACATGACCGACGGCAACGACAACCACGCCAACGAGGTGGCCTTGATAAGCCAGTATCAGTTTGACAACGGCTGGCTGTGGAAGTTCAACGCCAAATACATGAACGCCCCACGCGCCAACTTTGTTGATTATGGAGGCAGCACGATATCAGAGGTGAGCGCAGCCGACGGCTACCAACTCTCCGACGGCTCTGCCTACAGCGGACTCGTAGAGGGCCGCCGCACATGGCTGCACATTGGCAAGGTGAGCAACGCCCTCTTTACCACCGAGATGAGCAAGCAGCTGGGCAGCCACAAGCTGATGATAGGCCTGAACGAGTGGTATTACCATCTCGACTACTACTCGTCGTCGTTCCAGTGGGCTGGCACCGTGGAGGCTTATCCACGCACGCTGAGCCAGATGTATGTGAATCCGCTCGACCCCACACAAACCCCCAGCCGCTCGGAGACCTATGGCTACAACGAGCTTAGTCCGGAGTACACCAAGGGTTCGGAGAACAAGCTTGCCGTTTACTTCACCGACGAATGGAGAGTGTCGCCTAAGTTCAAGGTGTTCTACGGCGGACGACTGGAGTACTACCGCATGGCAGCCGACCAGATTGCCGCCTCGCGCTTCAAGGGATTCCATCTGGGCGACTTTAACACCTACTCAACCGCAGAGGACGGACACATTGTGGCCACACCGCAAAGCATAGCCCCTGCCAACGTCACCAAGAACAAGCTGAACTATGCAGCCACATTGCAGATGACATACAACCTGACAAACCAGTTCGGACTCACAGCCGACGCCACCGTGGCAACACGATTCCCACGCATCAGCGAGTATGCCGGAACAGGCCCTACAGAGGAGCAGTACAAGCGAGTGACCATACCGTTGATTCGTGGCGGCATCTTCTACAAGAACGATTGGATTGACCTCTCGTCGATGGTGACCTACATCTCAAAGTCGAACAACATCGACCAGCAGAACCTCACCAAGCCTGGCACATCGGAGGGCAAGACCGTGCTGCTCATCTACAACATACAGACCTTGGGATGGACCACATCAGCCGAGATAAACCCGTTTAAGAACTTCCACATGCACGCCCTCTTCACCTATCAGAAGCCGGTGTACAAGAACTATAACGCGAGCGTGACGTTCAGCGACGGACAGACCATGGGCGTGAATGCCAACAACATGATTGTGAAGGAGATTCCGCAGGTGCTCGTAGAGCTTGACCCAAAATACGACATCACCAAGAACCTCAACGCTTGGCTCAGCTTCCGCTACTTCGGCAAGACCTACGCCAACCTTCAGGAGGCCCTCTACTTCAATGGCCACTGGGAGACATTCGGTGGCGTGAACTGGAACGTTAACAAGAAGCTCAGTCTGGGTGTGAGCGTGGTGAACATCTTCAACGAGAAGGGAGCCAAGGGCACCATCAGCGGTTCAGAGCTTATCACCAAGGAAGAGGCTGGCAAGTATGCCGGCAAATACATGAGCGGCAGCTATATGCGCCCGTTCACCGTGGAGTTCAGCGCTGGCATCAAGTTCTAAGAGAGAGAAAAAGTTATAGTAGTTGTATATATATATAATAATTGTAAAAACCAGTAAGACAATGAAAAAGTCTATTATGCTAATTGCAGCGATGTGCATGACCTCAGTCATGACATTCGCCCAAGACATCATCCGAGTGTCTACCGACAAGACCGACCTCGTGATGAAGGTTTCGCCCAAGGGCCGCCTCTATCAGGTCTACCTCGGTGACAAGTTTGTGAATCCTGCCGACTACAACAATCTGAAGTGGGACGTGTATGCCGCCTCTGACGGAGCTGTGACCCAGCGCGGACATGAGGTGTATGCCACATCAGGGGCTGAGGACTACTTCGAGCCTGCCGTGGCCGTAACTCATGCCGACGGCAACATGACCACCTATTTATATTATAAGTCGTCGGAGCAGAAAGCCGTGAAGGGCGGCACAGAGACCGTTATCACCCTTCAGGACAAGGTTTATCCTTTCACCGTGAAGCTGCACTATGTGGCATACGCCAAGGAGAACGTCATCAAGGCCTGGAGCGAAATCTCACACAACGAGAAGTCGCCTGTCACACTCTGGCGCTACAGCTCGACCATGCTCTACTTCAAATCTTCAAAATATTACCTGACAAACTACCACAGCGACTGGGCAAAAGAAGGACAGCCCGAGACAACACAACTGAGCACAGGCAAAAAGATTGTCGACACCAAGCTTGGCACACGTGCCGCAATGCACGCCGAGCCTTTCTTCGAGTTGGGCTTCGACGAGCCAGCCAAGGAGAACGAGGGCAAGGTGATGCTTGGCACAATAGGATGGCCTGGCAACTTCCGCTTCACCTTCGAGGTGGACAACGTGGGAGCCTTGCGCGTGATTCCCGCCATCAATCCCTATGCCTCCGACTATAAGCTGAAGGCTGGCGAGGTGTTCACAACGCCTGAGTTCATCTTCGCAATGAGCGACAACGGCATGGGCGAGGCTTCGCGCAACCTGCACAACTGGGCACGCCAGTATCAGGTGAACATGGGCATGGACGACCGCCTCACTCTGCTCAACAACTGGGAGAACACAGGTTTTGACTTCAACCAGAAGAGCCTTGCCGAACTGATGAAGGACGCCAAGGACCTGGGCGTGGACATGTTCCTGCTCGACGACGGATGGTTTGCCAACAAGTATCCGCGCAAGGACGACCATGCGGGTCTGGGCGACTGGGACGCCACCAAGAGCAAATTGCCCGAGGGCATCCCGGGACTGGTGAGAGACGCCAAGAAGGCGGGAGTGAAGTTTGGCATTTGGATTGAGCCGGAGATGGTGAACCCCAAGAGCGAACTCTTCGAGAAGCACCCCGACTGGGTGATTATGCAGCCGAAGCGCGACACATATTACTATCGCAACCAGCTCGTGCTCGACATCAGCAACCCCAAGGTTCAGGACTACGTGTTTGGCATCGTCGACCGCATCATGACCGAGAATCCCGACGTGGCTTACTTCAAGTGGGACTGCAACAGCGTGATCACCAACATCTTCTCGCCCTACCACAAGCAGAACCAGGGCAACTTCTACATCGACCACGTGCGTGGCTTGTATAATGTGCTCACACGCATCCACAATAAGTATCCAAAGCTGCCGATGATGCTCTGCTCGGGTGGTGGCGGCAGAATGGACTACGAGATGCTGAAGTACTTCACCGAGTTTTGGTGCTCCGACGACACCGACCCCTACGAGCGCCTCTACATCCAGTGGAGCCTGTCGAAGTTCTTCCCTGCCAAGACCATGGGCTCGCACGTCACCAACTGGAACAAGAACACATCCGTTAAGTTCCGCACCGACGTTTGCAGTTCATGCAAGCTGGGCTTCGACATCGACCTCAAGTCGCTATCGGAGGACGACTATAAGTTTGTGCAGCAGGCTGTGAAGAACTACAACAGCATGAAGCCTGTGATTCTCGAGGGCGACCAGTATCGCCTTGTTTCTCCCTACGAGGGCAGCCACTGCGCCGTGAACTATGTAAGCAAAGATAAGCAGCGTGCCGTGCTCTTCGCCTACGACCTGCACCCACGCTACAAGGAGCCGCAGATGAACGTGAAGCTGCAGGGCCTCAACCCAACCAAGCTCTACACCGTGAAGGAGACCAATCTCATGCCTGGCAAGACCTCGGAGCTTGAGTGCGACGGCAAGCAGTATAGCGGCGACTACCTGATGAAAGTGGGACTCAGCGTGTTCTCGGCACAGGACGGTACAAGCCATGTGCTGACATTGGAGTAAATGAAAATCCTTCAAAAAAATCTTTAGAGATATTGTGATTAACTTTAACGTAACGGGTCGGGCGTTCATTCGCTCGACCCCGTTTTTTATGCTTTTTAATGAGATATTGTCAAATTATCATTGTCATTTGGTCATTTTCAAATCATATATACATAGGTAATTAATAATGAATAAACAATGGTCAATGATTAATAAATAATAATTAATAATTGATAATTAATAATTTAAAAATTTTCTCATTATCTTTGTATTTGCAAACCGTTATCAACCTAAACGACGCTAAAATCAAATCATTAAAAAATAATTATGAGATTCTTAAAACAATCAATGCGACCAGCATTCTTTTCGCTCCTATTGGGAGCCTTCTGCTTCGCCACGCTCCCGATGTCGGCAGCAAAGAAGAAGCAACCGTCGAAACAGCCAATACGTGTGGCATGTGTGGGCAACAGCATCACCTATGGCACAGGAATAAAAGACCGCGCACGCGACTCCTATCCCTCGCAGCTGCAGCGCATGCTTGGCGACAAGTATGTGGTGGGCAACTTCGGCAAGCCAGGCGCCACGCTGCTTTACCACGGCCACAGGCCCTATGTGCAGCAGAAGGAGTTTAAGGAGGCAATGGCGTTCAAGGGCGACATAGCCGTGATACACCTCGGCATCAACGACACCGACCCACGCAACTGGCCCAACTACCGCGACGAGTTTGTGAAGGACTATCTCTCGATAATGGACTCGCTTAGAGCGGCCAATCCCAAGGTGCGCTTCATCATCGCACGCATGACCCCAATAGCCGACCGCCATCCGCGCTTCATATCAGGCACCAAGCTGTGGCACGGCGAGATACAGACAGCCATCGAGACCGTGGCGCGAGTGAGCGGAGCCGAGCTTATTGACTTCCACGAGCCTATGTATCCATATCCCAACCTCCTGCCCGACGCCATCCACCCCAATCCCGAGGGAGCCGGCATACTGGCAAAGACGGTGTACGGCGGCATCACGGGCAACTACGGCGGACTGAAGATGTCGGAGCTCTACACCGACTATATGGTGCTGCAGCGCAATGTGCCGCTCGACATTCACGGCACGGCCAACGCTGGCGAGAATGTGAGCGTGAGCATCAACGGACAGACGGCAACAGCCATTGCCAACAACCAGGGCAAGTGGACCGTGGAGCTGAAGCCCATGCAGGCTGCCGACGACCTGACGCTGACCATTGCCACCGACAAGCAGAAGAACGTATACAGGCACGTGGCTGTGGGCGAGGTGTGGCTATGCTCAGGACAGTCGAACATGGCGTTCATGCTGTGTCAGGCGGAGAGCTACAAGCGCGACATCGAGAAGGCCGACGACCCACAGCTGCGCCTGTATGACATGAAGGGACGATGGGAGACGCAGAACGTGGCGTGGAAGGCTTCGTGCCTCGACTCGCTCAACCATCTGCAATACTTCAAGCCCACGACTTGGCAACCCACTACGCCCGACAACGCCAAATGGTTCTCGGCCATAGGCTACTACTACGGCAAGATGCTGCGCGACTCGCTGCGCGTGCCTGTGGGACTCATCTGCAACGCCATCGGTGGCGCGCCCACAGAGTCGTGGATCGACCGCAACACATTGGAGACCAAGTTCCCCGCAATACTGAGAAACTGGCTCGGCAACGACTTCATACAGGACTGGGTGCGCGGACGTGCAGCCAAGAACCTCACCAACGACTCCACAAAGCTTGGCAGACATCCCTATGAGCCTTGCTACCTGTATGAGAGTGGCATTCTTCCTTTGCAGAAGTATGGCATCAAGGGAGTGGTGTGGTATCAAGGTGAGTCGAACGCCCACAACAAGGATGCCCATGCCGAACTGTTCAAGCTGCTGGTGGAGAGCTGGCGCGAGAACTGGAGCAATCCCGACATGCCGTTCTACTTCGTGCAGCTGTCGAGCCTCAACCGCCCGTCGTGGCCTTGGTTCCGCGACAGTCAGCTGCAACTGATGAAGGAAATCAAGAACACGGGCATGGCTGTGACAACCGACTGCGGCGACTCGCTCGACGTGCATCCACGATGCAAGCAACCGGTGGGCGAACGCTTGGGCAGATGGGCTCTGAACAAGACGTATGGCATGACGAACGTGGTGCCGTCGGGTCCGGTAGCTAAGGAGGTGAAGCGCGAAGGCAACGTCTTGTTGGTGAGCTTCGACTATGCCGAGGGCTTGCACACAGCTGATGGCAAGGCTCCTGCCTGCTTCGAAATAGCCGAGGAGGAGGGATTGTACTATCCTGCCCAGGCGAAGATTGAGGGCAACAAGGTGAGACTGACATCGGAGAAGCTGAAGAACCCAAAATATGTGCGCTATGCGTGGCAGCCGTTCACGAGAGCCAATATGGTGAATGGAGATGGACTGCCGATGTCGACATTCAGAATGTGGAATGTTGAATGACGAATGTTGAATTGTCGCGCGATGCGCGATTTTGAATTGTTCAATGTTGAATGTTGAATGTTGAATTTTGAATTGTTCAATGTTGAATGTTGAATTTTGAATTGTTCAATGTTGAATTTTGGAATACGGATAAATCTGGTTTTACTGATAAACGTTCTATAAGACGAAATATCAGGACAATCAGAATTATCCGTATTCTTTTTTTTCTTGAATACGTGTTTATCTGTTTTTCCAGATAAAATAAATACCGAATACTAAAAAATAAATTAAGAAGAGTTGGGGGAGGTTGAGGCTGATGTTGTCGATGGTGGAGCCTGGGAGAGAGGCTATAAGCTGGAGAAGGAAGTTGAGCAGACGCACTTCGGAGTCGACAAGGGCTACGGCAAGCGAACTGATGTGGGGCACGGGGAGCAGCAGGAACATGAGGATGGCGGTGTAGACAATGGCAGTGGCGAGAGGAATGGCAATGAGGTTGGCGAGAAGAAAATAGCAGGAGAAACGACCGAAATAGTAAAGCACGAGAGGAAAGACAAGGAACTGGGCAGAGAGGGAGACGGTGAGCAACGACCAGAAAAACATGAACACGCGGTGACGAAGCAGACGAGCAGAACTGACGAGAAGGCTGAGACGATGGTTGAAGAGGAAGATGCCAAGCACTGCCATGAACGACAACTGAAAACCTATGTCGAAAAGACTCTGCGGACTGCACACGAGCAACAGTACGGCTGCCATGCCAAGGGTGTTGAGCGGCATGTGGCGGCGACCTATCATTGTCTCTAAGGAGAACACCGTGCACATGACGGCGGAGCGCACCACACTCGACGGCATACCCACCATAAGGACATAGGCCCACACGGCAATAAGCACCAACGACTGCATGTAGCCGTGGCGACGACCACGGGCGAGAAGGAGCTGAAGGAGGACGAACACCACGCTGAGGTGCATGCCCGAGAGGGCGAGAAGATGAGAAGCTCCGGAGGCGGAATAGTAGTCGCGCTGATGGTGGGAGAGCAGGCGCTTGTCGCCAAGGGTCATGGCAGAGAGCACGGAGAGGGCGTCGGAGGAAAGACGCGTGGAGTGCAGACGGGTGAGCAGGCGATGGCGCATCACACCGAGAAAGACGGAGAGACGCTGAACGCCCGAAAGACGGCGCAAGCTGACTTGCTCCGGCCTCCAAGCATGTGGCGACACGTAACAACGAGCCACAATGCCATGTACTTGGAGCCAATGCTGATAGGAGAAATGCCCAACGATATCGGTGGACGGGTTGTGGCGTGGAGAGACGGGAGGAAGCAGACGGGCACGAATGGACAAGCCGTCGCCAACAGACATTGTACGACGGGAGGTGGCAGGACTGATGGACAGAGCGACTGTGTCGGGACAGATGGGCTGGATGTAGGCATAGGCTTTATGGCCTGCCAGACGACCGTCGGCAATGATTATCTCGTAGCGCAAGGGGCGCGGAGACGCAAGGGGTGATGTGACGGAAGACGTGTCGGGTTGTACGGGAACTGCTGACACTACAGCACGGAAAGTCTCCTCATGAGGACTGTAGCTTACCCTAAGGCTCTGAGTGTTGCTGCCCATGCGCCAGGCTCCGCTTAGGGTAATTGCCACAAGCAGAAGGCCACTCTGCACCTGAGCGTTGCCGTTCTTGACATGCAACACCACAAGCACGGAGAGCAGCAATACGGTGAGAATCATCCACACAGCCGATGGCACACACGCAGCAAGCGCGTCGCCAAGAGCCATGCCAAGAATAAGCATGACGGCGGCGCGGAGCATGGGAGCGGGCTGTGGTGGAGTAGTGTGGTTCATGAGAGTTTGGAACCTTCTATGCGCTTGGGACAGACGTCGGCAAGCGCGCATTTGGAACAATGTGGTTTGCGCGAGGTGCACACGTAGCGGCCGTGGAGCAGTAGCCAGTGGTGGGCACGTGCAAGGTCGGCGGCTGGGATGTGGCGCATGAGTTCCTTCTCTACCTTCAATGGTGTATTTGCCGACTTGGGCACGAGTCCCAGACGGTGGCTCACACGATATACATGAGTGTCGACGGGCATTGCCGACTGTCCGAACGCCACTGCCTGCATCACATTGGCTGTCTTGCGGCCCACACCGGGCAGACGCAGCAGACTGTCAAAATCGTTAGGCACTTCGCCACCATAATCGCTCTCTATCATGCGCGACAGCTCTACAAGATGTCTTGCCTTGGCGTTGGGATAGCTTACGCTCTTGACATACTCGTAGACCTCTGCCTCGTCGGCCTGCGACATGGCATGAGCATCAGGATAATGGCGAAAGAGTTCGGGAGTGACTTGATTGACTCGCTTGTCGGTGCACTGCGCACTAAGTACTACGGCAACGAGCAACTGAAATACTGAGCCAAACTCCAACTCGGTGGTCACCTCGGGATGAAGCTGACGGAAATAGTCGAGCACGTGAGCATAGAGTTTTTTCATAAATGTGGAATGTTGAGTGTGGAATGTTGAGTGTTGAGTGTGGAATGGTTGCGCGTTGCGCAATGTGGAATGTTGAGTGTTGAATGTTGAATGGTTGCGCGTGCGCAATGTTGAATGTTCGAATGTTGAATTCTTCATTCTTCATTCTACATCGGCTCCGCCGACCATTCAACATTCAACATCTCCTTATATGCAATTCTATTGCCTCTTCATGCTCCGCCACGAAAGCCGCCGCATCCTCCACCACAAGTGCCAGATAGCCACCACCGCCAGCTCCAGGCATCTTCCATGCCATTACGCCAGGCATACTGCCATACTTGGCTATGAGCGGCTCCACGCTCGCCTCAGGACACGGTTTGCCATGAACCACGGGGTTTACCATGCCTGGGAACATAGCCACTTGAGCGTCAAACGAGGCACGATAGGCAGCGGCAAAGCCCTTAAGATTGTGGGCGAGGATAGCCTTCCAGCATGCGTCGGCAGCGTCGGCAAGAGCCTTCACCTTAGTGGGATTGATGTCCTTGCCCTCAACCACAGAACATCCGGGACGGCGCGGCTCAATGGGTACCATCACAAGATGCTGCTCAAGGAAGCGCATCGTCATCTCGTCGTTGGTGCTCTCTATTTTTAGGGGCCAGAAGTTATGGTCGTAGTAGTGGCGCGAGAGTCCGGGGATGCAGATGCCGATAGAGTCCTGCGCTCCCGACACATGGTCGTCCTCACGCTCAGGACTGTTCTCGAAGCAGAACACAAGGCGGGCAAGCATCTCGGGATTCATCTTGGGCAACTTCACGGGCCATATCTTCTTGATCATGTTGCGAGTGGACGTAGACAGTCCGCAACGCTCGCGAATTTCGAATGTAGGCTCAAGCGATATGGTGATGGCCCATCCGGGATGATGCTCAGAGACGTAAGGCTGGTCGATCCATGTGCCGGCAAGGTCGAGACGAGTGGGGATGCCAGCCGACTGCGATGCTGAGGAGTTGGCATTGTTGGCAAGTGCCGCCTTGAGCGACGACGACGAGCGCGCCTCAAGTCCGGCGTGCGGAGTGCGCTGAAGTTCCACATATTCTATGCCACGCTCCTCACAAAGACGGCGCTTGTCGTCGGATCCGCCCTCGGCATTCACCACAAACACGTCGGGGTGCACGATGTCGAGCGTGGGGATGAAGTCGAGCACTCCATGCCCTTGGTTGATATAAGCCTGCTTCACGGCCTTAATGTTCTGCACCATAAACAGTCGCTCCTCTTCGGGAAACATCGGTTTGCGGTGCTTGTATTCCTCGTAAGTGGCGTCGGAGCCAATGCCCACATACAGGTCGCCATACTGCGATGCCTGCTGAAAGAACTCCACGTGTCCGCTATGCAGCAGGTCGTAGCACCCGCTCACAAATACTTTCTTGCTCATTATAATAATCTATCTTTAAGGGTCAAAATGTAATGTTTACTGAATTTATAGTGATATATTTTGCAAAGATAATACTTTTTAGGGATTTCTTGTATTTTTTCTTTTTACTTTCAGACGTTTCGGGGGTCATAATATTGTAACACCGCTAAAAAGGGGTATAGTAAGAGCCTCAAGGCAATATAAACAACAAAACAAAGAGATACCGAGATATGACAACAAACGACCATAAAATATTCGATGCAATACTCGACGACAAAGAGAAGGGATTCCGGATGCTAATGGCAAAATACGAGAAGCCTGTCTATTGGTACATACGCAGAATTGTTGAAGGGCACGATGACGCGCAAGACGCCACCCAAGAGACGTTTATGCGTGTTTTCCGCTCAATAGACCAATGCCGCGACACCAACTCCTTGCGCAGCTGGATATTCCGCATTGCCACCAACGAGGCTCTGAGACTTGTGAGAAGCCGGCGCGAGGTCAACATACCCATTGACGAAAACAGGAGAAAGGTGGACAACGTGACTGCCGACAACTATGTCGACTACACCGACCTTGAGGAGGTGAAACTGCAAAAGGCAATAAGCAGTCTGCCAACAAAGCAGCAGATGGCATTCAACATGCGCTACTACGAAAACATGGACTATAGAGAGATAGCCAAGGCGATGGAGTCGTCGGTGTCGGCAGTGAAGTCGAACTATCATTTCGCCAAAAGCAAGATTATAAAATATCTGTCGGCTGCCGCTGCCGCCGTGGCGTTGCTTATTGTGGCTGCTGACGTATGGTGGTTGGACATGGCGCACCGCCCTGCCACAATAACCACAGAGGACGTAGACAAGGCCTTCGACCAACTGAGCAGCGAAGAGCAAGACTATATCCTTAATACGTATCAAGACAACGTGTTCATGGACGAGGACGATATTTAAACAAATTAATAAAATAACAAAAAACATCAACAATTATGAAACACACTATCAAGACTTTGGCATTGGCAATCATCATGATGTTGTCGTGCACCGTGACTTTCGCTCTGCAGAAGAACAACAAGCAGCGTATCTCGCGCGAACAGCTTGCCGAGACGCAGGCTAAGGAAATAGCAGGAGAACTGGCTCTGAACGATGAGACGACAGCTAAGTTTGTCAGCACCTTCTGCAACTATCAGAAGGAAATATGGGCATTGGGGCCGCGCCAGCCACTCAACCGAAAAGTTGGCACAGAGAAGGATTCAGAGGAACGCATCAAACAGAAGTTTGAGAGAAGTGAGGACATTCTGAAGATACGACAGAAATACTATAAGGAATACTCCAAATTCCTTACTCAGAGTCAGATTGAGAAAATGTATAAGAGTGAGCGCAAAATGATGAAGCGACTCGCTGAACGCAGAAAAATGCACAAACGCAAAGGATAAGGCACAAGCACAAAAGGATGAAAGTAATAATTATCTTCATAAGCTTCGTTTTTATGTTCTGTAGCGGCGATATTGCCGCACAGAACATAATTTTCAGTAAGGAAACATTCAGCCTTGGCGGCACAACTATACCATACCGCAAGGCGTCGACACCTGGTCCAGGCGACAAGGCGGCTCTCGTGGTCTATCTGCACGGAGGCTCAAGCAAGGGCAACGACAACGTGACGCAGATGAACGAACCCGGCATCAACAGCATAAGCTCATGGCTCGCCAACAACAACCGCAAGGCGATAATGATTGTGCCGCAATGCCCTAAGGACAGGTCGTGGCTCGGGACAATGCTCGCCACAGTGAAACAACTCATGCAGACATTCATCGACCGTGGTGTGGCTGACGAGGCGCAAGTGTATATATTCGGAGGATCAATGGGAGGCACTGGCACTTGGAACATGCTCGCCAACTATCCGGAATTCTTTGCTGCTGCCATGCCCGTGGCTGGCAATCCCACAGGACTTGACGCCGAGAAGGTGGCTCAGACGCCTCTCTACACGGTGATGGGCACTGCCGACGTGATAATGAAAATACCTAATGTGAAGACGTTTCTTGCCGAAATGGACGAGTGGAACGCCGAATACCAGTTTGACATAGAGGACGGATGGACCCACGAGGACACTTGCAAGAAGAGCTACACCGACACACGACTGGAATGGGTGTTCGGACACACGCGTGGCGACGAGAGCGGAATTACAACTGTCGATGCTTCAGATACTGGCATAGTAGCCTCAACGTGGTATACGCTTGACGGACAACAGTTCTCGACGCAGCCCACGAAGTGTGGACTCTACATCAAGAAATCGCTGACCGTCTCTGGCTGTAGCGTCACGCAGAAAGTTGTAGTGAAATAAATTGATGGTTTGTCGTAATTTTTTTTACCTTTGCAGATTATTAAGACAAAAGTAAAAGGAGTACGACATGAACAACTACACAATCAGCAAAGCATCATCCAAGGACATCGACCGGATAATGGTGCTTGCAGCTGCCTCCCGACAGATTATGAAGGAGAGCGGCAACCCGACACAATGGACCGACAATCATCCCTCAAGAGAGACTATTGAGGAGGATGTGGAGCGTGGCGATTGCTACGTGATAAGCAAGCGTGGCGAGGACGATGCGACGGACAGCGCAGACAAGGGCGACGCGACAGACAATGCGGACAGCATGATTGTCGGTTCATTTGTTTTCAGAGATGGTCCCGACCCTTCCTACGCCAATATCTACGACGGAGCGTGGATCGACGACACTCTGCCTTACCATGTTATTCACCGTGTGATGAGTCTGCCTGACGCACACGGCATTTTCGCTGAAATCATCAATTTCTGCTTTCAGCATTCCAAAAATATCCGCATCGATACACACCGTAATAACCGTATTATGCGACGACTGATTGAAAAATACGGGTTCAAGTATTGCGGAATTGTGCATATTGTGGACCTGGAGGAGGATTATGAGAGAAGAGCGTATCAGAGTTTTGAATTTTGAATTTTGAGTTTTGAGTTTTGAATTGTCGCCGTAGGCGATTTTGAATTATTCAATTTTGAATAGGTAAGTAATAGTCCTGAATTATCTTTACATACCCTCCTACAGGTTGCCACTCATATATAAAAATAAATATGAGCTATATACTTAATAATAAATAACTAATAATTAATACTTGAAGAAATGATAAACGACATGACTGTAGGCTCGCCCCTACGCCAAATAACCAAGTTTGCCCTGCCCCTGATATTGGGCTACATCCTCCAGCAGATGTACCTCGTGATAGACGCCGCCATCGTGGGACGCTGGATAGGCGTGGAGGCATTGGCGGCTGTAGGAGCCTCGTCGTCGATAATGTTCCTCGTCATGGGATTCTGCAACGGAGCCTGTGCAGGATTTGCCATTCCCGTGGCACAGGCGTTCGGAGCCAAGAACTATGGCAAAATGCGAGTGTATGTGGCTAATGCCGTAAGGCTGTCGGCGGTAATGGCAACAGTGGTGACGGTGCTGTCGCTGATGCTGTGCCACAGAATATTGCAGATGGTGAACACGCCCGGCGACATATTCCATGATGCCTATATCTTCCTAATGTTGCAGTTTGCTGCCATACCTCTGACGTTCGGCTTCAACCTCTTCTCTGGTCAGATACGCGCCTTGGGCAATTCACGCCAACCGTTCTATTTCCTCATAACGTCAGCCGTGGTGAACATTCTGCTCGACGTGGTGCTCATCCTCGGTTGCGGAATGGGAGTGGCAGGAGCTGGCATAGCCACATGGCTGTCGCAAGCCCTCTCTGTGGCCCTCTGTGTGCGGTACATCCGCAAGCACATGCAAATGCTGATTCCCAAGGGCGAGGAGCGGCGGTTTGACAACAAGCGCACGAGCATATTGCTCAACAACGGAGTGCCAATGGGTTTGCAGTTCTCCATCACGGGCATTGGCATCATCATGCTGCAAAGTGCCAACAACGCTCTCGGCACAACTTGCGTGGCTGCCTTCACAGCCTCGATGCGCATTAAATATCTCTTCACTTGCGTGTTTGAGAACATAGGCGTGGCAATGGCCACATATTGCGGCCAGAACCTCGGAGCAGGACGCATGGACCGCATAACCAAGGGCGTGAAAGACGCCATCTGCCTGATGCTCGTTTACTTCGTGTTCACTTTTATCATCATCTATCCATTTGCCGACTGGATGATGCGGCTCTTTGTAGACAGCGGCGAGGCAGAGGTGGTAAGCCGAGCGGCTGAGTTCATGCGCATAGCCAACTACTTTTATCCCGCCCTCGGACTGCTCACCATCCTGCGCTATTCCATTCAGGGCCTTGGCTTCAGCAACCTATCCATGCTCAGCGGAGTGATGGAGATGATAGCCCGCTGTGGAGTGAGCCTCTGGCTTGTACCGGCATTGGCATGGACGGGTGTCTGCCTTGGCGACCCTGAGGCATGGTGCATGGCCGACGTGTTTCTCATCCCTGCATTTCTGTGGGTGGGGCATCGGCTTAAGAGGAAAATAGCGTAAAAAAACATGGATGAAGTGTATAGACTGCAATATAAGCCCGAAAGATGAAGTGTATAGACTGCATATTTCGGGTGTTTATTTGACAAACCGCAATCTCACCCACAGCCATCGCGGAATCATTCCCCACGCTGCCACAAGCAGACGATAACGCCAGTCAATGGTGACAGTGGCCTTGCCGCGCTCCACGGTCTTCACAATATCACGAGCCACGCTCTCTGCCGAGAGCTGCAAGGGGAAATGGCTTCCGGCAATGAGGTCGGTAGCCACAAATCCGGGGCGGATGTCTGTGATATGGATGTTCAGATGGCGCATGCGCGACTGCTGGGCAAGACATTCGAGATAGTGCGACTGAAAGCGCTTGGTGGCTGAGTAGGCAGGAGCGGCACCAAGCCCACGTGTGCGGGCAATGGAGGTGATGCAGGCTATTTGTCCACCCCGGTTGTTGTCGGCAAACCATCGGAAGGCGGCTGTCACCATACGCGTGAAGCCCACACCGTTGGTCTCCACCGTTTTCATCTCGCGGTCGATGTCGAGCTCACAGTTCTCCCATCCTATTCCAGAACTGTGGAAATAGAGGTCCATGCCTCCAAGCTCCGCGATGAGCTCATGGAGAAGCTTGGTGGCGGAAGCGTCGGTAATGTCAATCTGCCGGTAGGCCGTTATGTTGGCTGTTGACTTTGCTATCTCCACAAGCCGCTCTACACGCCGTCCGGCTATTCCAACCATATATCCCTGCTGGGCAAGGAGGCGGGCCACTTCGAGACCGATGCCCGAAGTGGCGCCTATTACTATTGCCTTTTTCATTGTCTGTCTACACACATTATTTATTTATAATGTTTCTCCCCATCATTATTTTAACGGCACTCTCACCACATCCACCACATGGCTGCCAGCCCCAATTAGGTCGGCACGCTCCGAGATGCACTTCTGATATTCTATGAAGCGGGCAAACGTAGCGTCGCTCATGCGGTTGAGTCGGGTGCGCATATAGTCGGAAGCACCGTCGGGCGAGAAGATAGTCACGCGCTCCAGTCCGGCACACTCGTCCAGTCGGTTGATGTCGTCGATGCGCACATAGTCGTACAGCTCGTCGGCATGTGCCTGGATATGGAAATCCTTGTCGACGGCTCCTCTCTCCAACAGTCCCTCAATTCGGTCCTCGTCGAAGCAATACGACAGAATGCTGTACTCGTTCATCAGATAAGCAACGAAAATCAGTCCGCCCGGCTTGGTCACTCGCTTTGCCTCGTTCAGGGCTTTCAGCTTCTCCTCGTCGCCGATAAGATGATACAGCGGACCGAGCAGCAGCGTCACGTCGGCCGTTGCCGAGGGCAGGAACGGCATGTTGCGTGCGTCGCCCTGCACCACGTCGGCCGTAGGTTCACGCTTGAGAAACACCTCGATATTGCGTCGCACAAGCTCCACAGCCCTTACCTTGTAGCCTTCGGCCATAAGAGCCGAGGTGTAGCGTCCGGTTCCTGCCCCGATGTCGAGCAAGAAGGAATCGGGGCTCAGGAATCGGCGCAGATGATGCATGGTGGTTTCAAACTCAACGATGCCGTGCCTACGCTGCAGGCGCAGGTCTTCGGGGTGCTTGTTGTAATGCTTTTCTATATTGGATAATGCCATAATGCAATATTATTTCTTAACACTTAACATTCAACACTTAACAATATCAACAACATCGCTCACAATCTGCTCGTCGAGCAAGCGGTTATCCTCAAGCAGCTGCTCCACATCATATCTGTCGTAGAGTCCCTTCTTCACGCCACACACAAGCACCTTCATGTCCGAAGTGCCATAATACGCGGCAATGCGCTCGCCATAGCCACCGTCCTTGCAGCCGTCCTCCAATGTCACCACAAGCTTATGGTTCATCTTCAACGCTTCAAGCGTATCGGCATCCACCTCATTAAGATAGCGCGGATTGACAAGCGTAGCATCAATGCCTTTTCCTGCAAGCAGACGCACTACATTCTCGCCTTTCTGATAGAACGAGCCGGCAGCAATCACAGCCACCTTAGAGCCTTCGTGCATCACCTTATATTTTGACTCGTAGCTATAGTCAGCATCTACGGGTTCTGTTGTATGCACCACTCCGTTGCTTGGCACACGGATGGCTATAGGCTTCTTGTCCTGACGAACAGCCCAGCGCATCATGGCGAAATACTCCTCGCATGTGGCAGGAGCAAGATAGATGAGTCCCGGAATGCTGCAAAGCATAGGGATGTCGAAGAGGCAGATGTGGGTGATGTCGTTCATCGAGTTCACTCCGCCTCCCACAACATTGATGACAGCTGGATTGGAATTGATGCAAAGGTCCTGGGCTATCTGGTCGTAGGTGCGCTGTATGAAAGTGCTGTACACAGTCCACACGGGGCGCAATCCCCCCTTGGCCATACCCGAAATCATGGCAACAGCCTGTTCCTCGGCAATGCCCATGTCAAGATGCTGCGAGCCAGCCTCCTTGCGCTTGTCGGCAGTAAATCCGGCAGCCGTTGGAGTGCCGGCTGTCACGGCAATGAGGGTATTGTCCTTCTTCATCTCGCCCAGCATCCAGTCGCTGAAGAGCTGCTGATAAGTCTCGCAGGGCTTTACCTCAGGCATAGTTCCGTCGGCGTTTTTCACAGGTCGGCTGCCATCCTCAAGATTGAACGGCATTCCCCAATGCCAAGCCTCCTTGTCCTTAACGGCAGGGGCATAGCCATGTCCCTTCTCCGTGTGGATATGCACCACAGTCGGGCGGTCGGTGTCCTTGACGCTACGGAACACCTCAATAAGCTTTTCGATGTCATTGCCATGCTCCAGATACTTATACTCAAATCCCCAAGCCTTAAACCAGTTGTGCTCGCACTGGCCGTTGCTCTCTCTCAGCGCACGCAGATTCTTGTATATACCGCCGTGGTTCTCGGCTATCGACATCTCGTTGTCGTTCACCACAATGATGATGCCCGTGCCAAGCTCCGAAGCCTCGTCGAGTCCCTCGAAAGCCTCACCGCCCGACAGCGAGCCGTCGCCTATCACGGCAATGATGTTCTCCTTTGTGCCCTTTACGTCACGGGCCTTCTGCAAGCCCGTGGCAAGACTGATGGAGGTGGAAGTGTGGCCCACCTCAAAATTGTCGTACTCAGGACACTCCGCAGGCGACGAATATCCAGAAATTGCATTCATATCGTCTACGTTGCCCAGGAATCCCGCCGCACGTCCGGTCAATACCTTGTGAGGATAGCACTGGTGACTGACGTCGAAAACAAACTTGTCCTCAGGAGCGTTGAACACATAATGCAGGGCCACTGTAGCCTCTACGAAGCCAAGGTTTGGTCCCACGTGTCCGCCATGCTTGCTCACGCGGTTGAGCACGGCGCGGCGTGTCTCGTCGGCTACTGTATTCAGGGTCTCGATGTCCATGCCTTTCAAGTCGGCAGGCGACTGTATTTTCTCTATATACATTTTCTTTTCTATTGTTTATTATCATTTGTAACTCTGCTGCAAAGTTACGAATAATCTCACTTTCAGCTTATACCTCAAATTCAGAATATATTACCACAATCGCTTTTTCTCAGGTTCTATTGTCGCATTCTCCAAAAATCCTCACCCGAACAGCATCGTTATGAGCGGTATAGTCAGTATCGACCCCACAGTGGTTATGAATGTCATCTCGGTCATAAGCGCCGGGTTGCGCCCGTACTTCATGCAGA
This sequence comes from uncultured Prevotella sp., assembly GCA_934230115.1. GTDB lineage: Bacteria > Bacteroidota > Bacteroidia > Bacteroidales > Bacteroidaceae > Prevotella. The sequence goes on from CAKQEI010000029.1 coordinate 21,494, forward strand.
ACATTGTGCCGAACGAGGCTACAGGCATGGCTATCACCACAGTATTGATGTTGTTGATCGTATCGTTCACGCCACATACTTTAAACAGAAAATAAACCGACACCGGAACAACGGCAAGACGCAGCATCGAAGCCACATACACCTTCCTGCTGCCTATGATGTCCTTCAGCGGCAGACGCGCCATCGACGAGCCTATTATCATCAATGCCGCCGGAACGGTGATGTTGCCCACCATCGTCACGGGGCGCGCTATGATGTCGGGCGTGTGGATGCCGAATGCCACGATGAGTGCCGCAACAAAGGCGGCTATCATTGCCGGCGAGAACAACACCTTGGGGTTGAGGCTCTTGATGCTGTATTCTCCCTTCACGAGCATCACGCCTGCCGTGAATATAAAGAAGGTGTTGGGCATGTTCAGCAGGGCGGCATAAAAGATGGATTCCGGTCCAAATATCGACGACACTATCGGGTAGCCAATGAATCCCACATTGGCAAACATCAACGCGAAGCCTATCATGCCTTGCTCGTCGCGGTTATTGCTCACAAGACGGGGCACCCAAAAGCCAAACACAAGCAGCAGGATGTAAGTCAAGAAACCCACACCGAGCAGAGGTAGAATCAGCGTGCGGTCGGGCAGCTCTTCGCCCATGACCGACGACAGAATCAATGCCGGACACGTGATGTCAATAACAATCGACGACAGCTTCTGGTCGAATCTGTCGCCCATGTAGCCAAGCTTGCACAAGGCATAGCCCAGCACAACAATGATGAAAAGAATCACCATCACTTCTATGTTTTCCATATTACTATTTGTTTTATTGCCGCCTGATATCGGGCGGCACGCAGATTTTTGACAAAGTTAGCCAAAGTCTTCGAGAAAAAAGAATAATTTGAAAGCGAATAGTCAAATATTTCATACTTTTGCATCCTGTTATATTACAAATAAAACCAACAATAACATGAACACAAACCATTCATTCCGGAAGACATTATCGCTTGCTGCCTTTCTGATATTGCTCGTTGCCATTACGGCGCAAGCCAAGCGAGTTGTTGAGCGTCCCTATTTCATGGGCTCTAACAATCATAAATTGGAGATTGAGCGTGTGACGCTCGACAAGAAAGCTACGATTCTCGACGTGAGAATCTATCAGGTGAGTGGCGAGGTAGGCATCGATTCTCATGCCTCTCTTACGGCCAATGGCGCAAACTATGCATATATAGGCAGCAAACAGTTGCCTAAAGGAGGCTTCGTGAAAGTGCCTGAATGTGGATATGTTGCAGCCACATTGCGCTTTAAACCAATGCCCGAGACAACAACTGTGTTCGACTTCCGTGAAACAGCTGATAACTCTGGGTGGAACATCTATGGAGTGCGTCTCGACGGCAAGCGTCCGCAAGCCAACATTCCGCAGCACCTGCTAAAGCAAGTGCTTCATAAAAACAGCCTCTTGCCTTCTACTGATCCCAACCTTGGCAAGACGGTTGTCAAAGTACGCTTGCTCGGATATAAACCTGAATACAATACAACGCTTGATGTTTTTGTGGACAATTGGTTCTCGCCACAACGTATGCCTTTCGAACACGATTCTATCAGTGCCGACGGCATCTGCAATGTTAGTGCCAATGCTATATTGCCAACTGTAGCAACAGTTCGCGTCAATCGAATGGATATACCCTTTCTTGCTGCTCCTCACGACACTACAACCGTGACCATCGACCTCTCTACGCTTACTCTTGCCGCTACCCATCTTTTTGCTAATGATCCCAACGTGAGAAATTTTGTATGGTTTGAAGGCAAACACGCTGCTGTCGACACCGAACTGCAGAGCCTTAAGACAAAGCTTGACGTATTTGGCGATACTTTCTTTGATGATATCTGCGGGATGACTCCATTGCAATATCGCGATTATGTGCAGCAGAGTTACGCTCGGCAACTGTCGGCCATAAATTCCAACACAGCCATCAGCACCGCCACCAGAACATTAGCTCAGAGCACTCTTGCCATGAATTACGCCTCGGCTTTGTTTGGTTTTAAGAACAACATATCTATGGCTCCAATGATTGCTGGCAAAAGGGGTGTGCCGCGTGCCGACATGAGCATCGACACCCTGTCTTATTTCAAACCGCTGGAACAACTCTCTGTTCTTCGTTCCAAGAATCAGCGCTACTATCATGATCTCACATACTTCACATCCACTTTCCGACGTCAGTATATGGCTGCCGATCCGCTGCTTGACGATATAGTTGTTGGCAAGCGTCTTAGCCGTTCATTCTACCGCAAGCTTCCTCTCACCGAGCAACAGTTGTCTGTGGCTTACGACAGTATTGCCAATGACATGGTGCGGGGCTTGCTTTTGGCCAACAATGAAGACTTAAAGTTGCAACTATCGTCTGCCGACAAAAAAATGGCTGAGATAAAAAAGGCTGCCAATGCCAATTCTTTATACATGTCTATTGTTGACATCGACCCCAAGATGCCTGCCCAGCAGATACTGCCCACAATAATAGATATGTATAAGGGCAAACCGCTGCTCATCGATTTCTGGAACACGTGGTGCGTACCATGCAAGGCGGCAATGTCTGCTATTCTTCCCTTGAAGCAACAATTCTCTGATGTCACATACGTATATATTGCCGATGCCTCCTCGCCAGTAGACAAATGGGGCGAGATGATAAAGGCGATAAGTGGCGTGCATGTGCGGTTGACAGAGGAGCAGGCTGATGCCATTGCTGAACTATATAAATTTCCTGGCATTCCTACCTATTTTGTTGTAAATAAGGAAGGGAAAATCACCTATCAGAAAACAAGCTTCCCAGGAGTAGAGACGCTGAAGGTGCAGCTGCAGTCTGCCATGCATTAGAGTTACTCTGTTCACCACTGGCTATTACCGCATCCGTCCGTAGGCAGATCGTTCGGGTCGGTATAGCCGTTCCACCCATTGTCGGACGAACCGCCTGACTCGCGCTTGCGCTTGTGGCTGGGCTTTTGCCCCGTGTCGTCGGACGTGTCTTTACATGGGCCACCAAAAAGAAGCATAAGTATCGCTCCTATAAAGTAGATTCCGAACAGGATTGCAGCAAAGACGTAACATCCGCCAATGATAAACAAAAAAACATTGATCATCATCACCATTAATGTGGAAGCAAATGCTATAGGATTATTCTCTTTCATATTATGAAGTGGTTTATATTTCCGGTTCCGCTGCCAAGCTGCTCTCCTCCTCAGGCAGCTGGTAGCGGTGCGTTGCATGGTCGTTGAGGAATATCTGGTTGAGCGTGAACGCCAACGACTCAAGCGTCTTCTGCCTTACGGCTGGCTTCAGCTGACACTCCCATACCGTGATGCAATGCCATCCCATCTCGGCAAGCCGCTTCTGCTCCTTGCGGTCGCGCTCGCGGTTGTGCTCTATCTTGGATTGCCAGAAGGCTGTGTTGGTCTTGGGCAGACGATAATATTGGCAACCCTCATGCCCATGCCAGAAGCATCCGTTCACGAACACCACCGTGCGATACTTGCGCATTACGATGTCTGGACGACCGGGCAGGCGGGGATGGTTCAGCCGATAACGAAATCCTCGGCTGAACAAGTAATGCCGTACTATCAACTCCGGCCTTGTGTCCTTGCTGCGTATCGCCGACATGCAGCGATGACGCTGCTCACGTGTCAGCTTGTCCATTGCAGGAGACAAAGTTATATATTTTTATGTTCCTTTTCGAATAATAATGCGTTAAATTTTGACTCAAATCTAATGATTAAGTTGATTGTTTACCATAATGACTGAAGGCAGCAAAAAAACAGAAAAAAATGATGTGAGGACATACAACCTATGTAAAAAATAACTATCTTTGCAAAAGTAAACTAAAAGTTTACTATACTATAGACGCCACAATACTATAGACGCCTAATGATATGACGCCTTTTGTTTTAAACGCCTATAAAACTGAATCTAATATTCAATTATCTTTAACCCATAGCTTATGAAAACAATCAATTCTTTCGTAGCATTTCTTTCAGTTATGTTCTTTGGTGCTTGCACAGCGAACATTGACGATGTAGAAGCCAGTGATAAAATTCCAGTAGAAGTGACATTTTCTGGGATTAACATCTCAGTGATTCCTGATGAAAATCAGGTGATGGGGACACGTGCAACAACCACAGAGGCAAAGGTCACGCGTATTGCCCTTAAGGTGTTCGACTCAAATGGTAAGGAAGTACATTCTGTAGAAAAGGTGAAAAAAGAGGGTGACTCTGATTTTGATAATGTGAAAATTCCTTTGTATACAGGCAACTATAAATTTGTCGCTGTAGCGCATAAGGCGAGAACAGAAGAATCAAAGGTTGCAATGATTGAATCGCAAACAAAGGCGGAACTTAACGAGTTGTACGTTCCATCATTAGTGTATTCTACTGTTCAAGATGTCACTATAAGTGAGAAGACCTCTCAAAGTGTTGTTGTTAACTTTGGAAAACGTCGCACAGCTTCCTTCCAGTTTGCGCCAACAGATGTATGTCCAGAAAATGTGAAAAATGTGGAGATATCTATAAATCCGACGAAAAAAGCTGCCGATACTCCTTATGCTTTTGATCCTTTCACAGGTTATGCCAGTGGTGATTTTGCCTATAGTGTCACTTTCTATCCTGAGAATTTAAAAAACAATACTTTCACGGGGAATAAGTTGTTGGTATCTTTTTTCCCTTCCGACGAAATGGTGCAGGCGGATGTTTGCATAACTATGAGGGATGGAGACGATAATTTAGCCTATTCACGCACGCTTAACGACGTTACATTGAAACAACATTGCATAACGAAAGCAATCGGTAATTTTTTCCAAACAAATGTGACGGGTAACTTTAGTTTTGACATTGAAAACGATGCAAGTATAGAGATTCCATTGAATCCATAAGACTATATTATATACACTACAATGAAGCCAATATTCACGCCCCATTTCCATCGTGTATGTTGGCTTCATTTTTCCTGTTCTCTTCCATCTTCCTTTTTGTTCTAAAATTTTTATTTAAAACGGAAATGTATATATTATAAAGTTTTAATAACCTTTTCTTTCTCGAATGAAAATTTTTATATACTTTTGCGTTTTGAAAGCGATTAGGCAATAAGAAGAGCCTTAAAAGAGTATATAAAAAACCAAGAAACGAATAAACAATCAACACTTAAAAAATAACAATCTTTTTATGAAAAGAAAATTTTCTCTGCTGTCAGCGATAATAGCTACAGCCTTATTTGCAGGCAACGCCTCGGCACAGACCGTGCTGTTTGAGAGCGATTCAGTGAAGAACTGCTACCGCATTCCAGCCATTGTGAATGCCAAGGATGGCAGCGTGTTCGCCTATAGCGACTATCGTCCGTGTCGCACGGACGTGGGTGGTGGCGTGATAGATGTAGTGGGCAAGCGCAGCACCGACAACGGCAAGACATGGAGTCAGGAGCATACGGTGATAAAAGGTGATGGTCCCAACCTGCCCTTTGACCTGGCTCACGGCGATGCTGCCGTAGTGACCGACCGCAAGACAGGCGAGATGCTGATGATGTGCGCCTCGGGCGACGTGTGGTATTGGCAGTCGACTTTGGAGAAACCAAACCGTGTGGGCCGCTACTACAGCAAGGACGGTATCAATTGGCAGGGCGAGGAGATAACGAAAGATATATACGGACTGATGAACGGTGCCGTGCACAAACTTTTCTTTACTTCGGGACGAATCTGCCAGAGCAAGAAGATAAAGGCAGGAAAATACTACCGCATCTACTCGGCATTGTGCTCGAACGTTGGCAATGTGGTGCTATACTCCGACGACTTCGGACGCAGCTGGTTGCCATTAGGCGGTGCTGAGGCTCGCCCTACACCCTATGGCGATGAGGCTAAGGTGGAGGAGTTGCCCAACGGCGATGTGCTGTTGTGCAGTCGCTCGCAGAGAGGTAAGGGCAGAATCTTCAACATCTTCAACTACAAGAACGCTAAGAAGGCTGAGGGTAAGTGGCAGGAGCAGGCTCTGCTCGATGGCAACTACAAGGCTGCAATGTGCAATGGCGAGGTGCTGATGGTGAAGGCTGTGCGCAAGAGCGACGGCAAGAAGACAAATGTGTTGCTATTCTCGGTACCTATGGATGACAAGCGCAACTATGTGGGCATCTACTATAAGGAGCTTGCCTCGCCGGCCGACTATGCCTCGCCAAAGTGCTTCACTTCGGGATGGAAGACGTTCAAGGTGAGCAATACCGATTCTGCATACTCTACCATGGAGCAGATGAGCAACGGACACATCGGATTCTTCTACGAGGAAAGCCATGTGAAGGGTGGATACCAAATGGTGTTCTGCGACTATACGCTGGAGCAGATTACAGGAGGGGAATTTAAGTAATTGGTAATTAATTATTAATTGGTGAACCCACTTGAAGAAGTCGAAAATTATGGTGTTCCGTTATTTTAAAAAAAAACTTTTTCAAGTGGGCTAAGTTTTATTAGTTATTAATTGGTTTTGTTTTTAAGTAATAATTAATAAATTTTAAAAATTCTTTCTGCCATTTGCCATTTCTCGTCGCTTGTGGCTTGGACCGAGCAGTCTTGAAATTGTGCGACGTGTTGCTCCCATTCAGCCTGTCGCGGCAGGGTGGCAAGGTGGGCCATTGCCTCGTCCCATTTGAAATCGAGAGGCGCGTCGACAATCATGACGAGGTGATTGGAACTGATGTATATTTCCATTTCAAGGATGCCAACTTGCTTGATGCCATTGCCAATCTCGCGCCAGAAATGTTCGGGATCGTGGGCTTCACGGTAGCGGCGAATAAGTTCGTGGTCGTCCTTGAGGTTCATCACTTGCACATAGCGCTTGGTGGGCTGTGCGTATTGCTTGCTTGGATATCCGTTAGTCTCCATAAGGTTTGAAATAATTATTTTGGTTTGTGAAAAAGATATTTATGGGTATTATTTTGCAAACTTACATAAAATAATGGAGAAAAGAGAGTGATTGAGCGATAAAATATACTAATTTTGCAGAGGTAACAACACTAAATAGTGAATTATGGCAGTGACAAGAGATGAAAAATGGATGGATAAATACAGGGCTATGGAGGCCTATCTGTCTGTGCACCACCAGTTGCCCGACAAGAAGAAGATGACGAACAGAGGACTGTTGGACTGGTGGAAATATAACAGAAAGTGCATGAAAATGGGTAAGCTAAACAGCGAAAAGATAGAAATGCTGCGAGGTCTGAATGAAATGCGCATAAATAAGAACGTGGAATGGTAGATTTTTTGTAATTTTGCAGACAAATTTATTTTTTACGTTTATGAAAATAGGATTTGACAACGAGAAGTATCAGAAGATACAGTCCGAGCACATAAGGGAACGTATCTCACAGTTTGACGGAAAACTTTATCTGGAGCTTGGTGGCAAGCTCTTCGACGATCACCACGCAAGTCGTGTGCTGCCGGGATTCTTGCCCGACAGTAAGCTTCGCATGTTTCAGAAGCTGAGCGACAGCATCGAGATTGTGATAGTGATAAGTGCCACCGACATTGAAAAAAATAAGAAGCGTGCCGACTTGGGCATCACTTACGACGAGGATGTACTGCGACTACGCGGAGAATTTCAGAACCGCGGCTTCATGGTAGGCTCTGTTGTCATAACCCACTACAACAGCCAACCGGCTGCCACTGCTTTCCGCCAACGTTTGGAGCGCGAGGGCATCAAGACCTATTACCACTACCTGATAGAGGGCTATCCACACAACGTGAGCCTGATAGCATCTGACGAGGGTTTTGGTAAGAACGACTATGTGGAGACGGAGCGTCCATTGGTTATTGTGACGGCTCCGGGTCCGGGCAGCGGCAAGATGGCGGTATGCCTGAGCCAGCTCTACAACGAGAATAAGCGTGGCATTAGGGCTGGCTATGCCAAGTTTGAGACTTTCCCCGTGTGGAACCTCCCACTGAAGCATCCTGTGAACATTGCTTATGAGGCTGCCACCGCTGATTTGAACGACGTGAACATGATAGACCCCTTCCACTTGGAAGCATACAATAAGATAGCCGTGAACTATAACCGCGACATCGAGATTTTCCCAGTGCTCAACGCACTATTTGAGGGAATATATGGCAACAATCCCTACAAGTCTCCAACGGATATGGGTGTGAATATGGTGGGATTCAGCATCTGCGACGATGACGTGTGCTGTGAGGCTTCTAAGAACGAGATTGTGCGACGCTACTATGCTGCTACAAATAAGTTGGCGAGCGGAGCATGCAACGAGGCTGAGATAGCTAAAATTCAGATGCTTTTCAATCAGGCGAAGATAAACACCGATTTCCGTCGCACCACTATTGCCGCCAAGAACTACAAGAAGGAGACAGGCCATACATCGTCGGCGATTGAGCTTGAGGATGGCACTATCATCTTAGGCAAGTCGAGTGAACTGTTGGGTTGCAGTGCTGCCTTGCTGCTGAACACGATGAAGCATCTGGCGGGCATCGACCATAATATGAAGCTAATTCCGCAGTCAATGATTGAGCCGATACAGTATACGAAGATAAACTACCTTGGTGGGAGAAACCCGCGATTGCACACGGATGAGGTGCTTGTGGCTTTGTCGGTACTCTCAGAGAATGATGAGAACTGTCGCCGCGCATTGGAGCAGTTGCCCAAGCTGCGCGGATGTCAGGCTCATTGCACTGTTATGCTGAGCGATGTGGATCAGAGGATTTTCAAGAAGTTAGGGGTAGACTTAACTTGTGAGCCAGTACTGAAGAACAGGTTGAAGAATTAATATTGAAAGTTGTATAAATAAAGACTCGTTGCATAATGCTCTTGTGAGAGCTTATGTAACGAGTTTTTTCGTATGTTAATATATATAACAATACTCTGTTAATAATTACGTAATCGTTTGAAAATGAGCAAGTTGATTGACAAAACATAACTAAATAAATTTGGCTAAGTGTCTGATTTTCAGTACCTTTATAGTTGATTCAAGACTTTAAAAGTATGATATTTTCAGAGCCACTTAGCCAATATGAGGAGATTCTCAAGGATGCAATCCTCCTACGTCAAGAGTCAGGAAGCTTGTACAGGCATATTAAGCTTACTCTATCGTCCAGCCAAGGCTGAACGATAGAGTAAGCCGTAT
>CAKQEI010000030.1 GCA_934230115.1 uncultured Prevotella sp.
CAGATGATTTTCAAGGAAAATCTCACAGAGGAATAAGATAGAATCTGATCTATTTTACCACCGCTGAATAGTTACGAAAATACCCTATATTGTTAAATAATGCAAATAATTTGAACATTTATTATCTTTCTTAATTAGCGTTAACAAAAAAATTGTAATTTTACAGCCGTAAACCAAAACAAACATAAAAAATAAAAAAACAGACGAGCTTCAGTGCTTAATCTGATATAACTCACACCAATAAAACCACAACGAATTGGAACATTCATTCATGCAACTTCATCCACACAATATATATAATAATGTGTGTGCATGTAACAACGCATGTGTGTGTATGAACCTTTTCACAAGTAAGTATAATTTCTACTAAAATCAATTATAACAAATTTAATTGCTTATGAACAAGAAAGTCAAGACCGCTGGAATGGTTATGGCATTGCTCGCTGCTGCTCCTATGAGCGGTAGTCAGATGGCATACGCTGCCAGCGCAAACGACGCTGCACCCATGAGTTCTGTACAGCAGAACGAGGCAGCTTGCAAAGGCGTTGTCAAGGACGCCACTGGTGAAAGCGTAATCGGTGCTTCGATCGTTGTTGAAGGAACAAACTTGCGCACAGTGACCGATCTCGACGGTAACTTTACACTCACTGGTGTAAAGAAAGGTGCTACAATCCAGATTTCTTACATCGGCTACACCACTAAGACTGTTAAGTGGAACGGTGCTCCTCTCGACATTTTGCTCGAGGACGACAAGAAGATGCTTGATGAGGTTGTAGTCGTTGGTTTCGGTACACAGAAGAAGGTGAACCTTACTGGTGCTGTTTCTACCGTTGACTCTAAAACTCTCTCTTCACGTCCAGTTAACTCTGTAGTTGACGCTCTCCAGGGCGCTGTTGCTGGTATGAACTTCTCTACTTCAAGCAGCGGTGGTACTCTTAACTCTTCTAAGTCATTCAACATCCGTGGTACTGGTACTATCGGTGCCGGTTCTTCGGTTTCTCCACTCGTGCTCATCGACGGCATGGAGGGTGACATGAACGCACTCAACCCGCAGGACATCGAGAATATCTCTGTATTGAAGGACGCTTCGGCTTCTTCTATCTATGGTTCGCGTGCTGCCGGTGGTGTTATCCTTATCACTACCAAGAGCGGTAAGAAGGGCAAGACCTCTATCAATTACAACAACTCGTTCCGTTTCGACTCTCCGCTCAACATGCCGGAGATGATGGACTCATACACATGGGCCAAGTATATGAACGACGCTTCTGTTAATAGTGGTGCTGGTGTTTGGTTTACCGACGACAAGCTTGAGCAGATTAAGAAGGCTCAGAGCGATCCTACTATGCAGAAGATGTTCAAGAACGTCAACAACCGTTGGGAGGTTTGGGACAACACTCCACTCCTGCCTCTTGGCAACACCGACTGGCTCAAGGAGCAGTTTGGCAACAGCTTCTCGCAGGAGCACACTCTGAGCATGAACGGTGGCGACGACCGCATCCAGTACTATCTCTCTGCCAACTACCTCGACCGTGGCGGTCTTCTTCGTCATGGCAACGACAACACACAGCGTTATGCTTTCACTGGTAAGGTGTCTGCACAGTTGGCTGATTGGTTGCGCGTTACTTACAACACACGTTTCTCACGTAGCGACTTCGAGTCGCCTAACGACCTTATCAACGGTACCGACGTGTTCTATCACAACATGTGCCGCTACTGGCCTATCCTTCCTACTCAGGACCCGAACGGCCACTGGTTGCCAGAGTCTTACATCGAACGTCTTGAGAATGGCGGCCGCGCCAAGAACCAGACCGACCGCTTGTCGCAGCAGCTCTCGTTTGTTGCCACTCCGGTTAAGGGCCTGACCCTCAACGCTGAGTTGAACTACCGTATCCTTACACAGTTCAACCATCGCGAATGGCTCACAACTTACGGCTACGACTGCGACAACAACCCGTTTGTTGACAGCAACGCCACATCAAGCGTATATGAGTATTCGTTCAAGTCGAACTATTTCAACCCGAACCTCTTTGCTGAGTACAGCCGCGCATTTGGCGATCACAACATGAAGGTAATGGGCGGTTTCCAGAGCGAGTGGTTCCGTCAGCGCAACATAAGCGCACAGCAGAACGGCATCATGTCAGGTCTGCCTACACTCGACACTACAACCAACAAGCCAAGCGTAGGTGGTGCTTACAACTCATGGACAACAGCTGGTTTCTTCGGACGTATCAACTACGACTATGCCGGACGCTACCTCTTCGAGGCCAACCTCCGCTACGACGGCTCTTCACGCTTCCTCCGCGAGAACCGCTGGAACTTCTTCCCCTCATTCTCTGCAGGTTGGAACATCGCTCAGGAGAAATTCTGGAAGCCAATGGCTAAGTATGTCAACACATTGAAGCTCCGCGCTTCTTGGGGTCAGCTCGGCAACCAGAACACCGACAACTGGTATCCTTTCTACCCAACAATCGGATTCACATCACAGGGTGGCAACTGGCTCATCAACAATGCAAGACCTAACGTGGCCTCGCAGCCTTCACTCGTGTCGTCTACTCTCACATGGGAGAAGAGCCGCACATGGGAAGTAGGTGTCGACTGGGGAGCATTTAACAACCGCTTGACCGGATCGTTCGGCTACTATCAGCGCAAGACATTCGACATGGTAGGTCCTGCTCCTGAGTTGCCGGTTATCCTCGGTGCTGCCGCTCCTAAGGTGAACAACCTCGACATGACTTCTAAGGGATGGGATTTGCAGATCAGTTGGCGCGACATCATCGGTGAGGTTAGCTACGGCGCTTCATTCGTATTGAGCGACAACCAGGTGGTTATCGACAAGTATCCTAACCCGTCGAAGAACCTCGGTTCTTACTATAATGGTGCCAAGCTCGGTGATATCTGGGGCTACACAACTATCGGCATTGCCAACAGCCAGGAAGAGATGGACAAGCACCTCTCTAAGGTTGACCAAAGCGCACTCGGAAGCGGTTGGACAGCTGGTGACATCATGTACAAGGACCTCGACGGCGACGGCAAGATTAATGGTGGTGAGGGCACAGCCGACAAACCTGGCGACCGCCGCATCATCGGTAACTCTACACCGCGCTACAACTTCGGTTTGAACCTCGACGCTGCTTGGAAGGGCTTCGATATCAAGGTGTTCTTCCAGGGCACACTCAAGCGCGACTACGCAGCAGGCGGTCAGGTATTCTGGGGTGCTACCGGTGGCGGTAAGTGGCAGGCTACTGGCTTTAAGTTCCATGAGGACTACTGGCGTGAGGACAACAAGAACGCATACTACCCACGTGCTAACTGGAGTGGTGGTCGCGACTTGCAGACTCAGACACGCTACTTGCAGAATGCTGCCTACGCACGTCTGAAGAACCTCACTATCGGTTACACATTGCCGAAGGAACTCACACGCAAGGTTTACATCGAGAACCTCCGCTTCTTCGTATCAGGCGAGAACCTCCTCACCATCACCAACTTCACAGAGGCTGGCGATCCGGAGCTCGTAGGAGCTGGCTACGGTGGCGAGATTGGCAAGACCTATCCGTTGTCGAAGACATTCTCATGCGGTCTTAGTGTGACATTCTAATAAATCATCAACAATAGATTATAGAAAGGAAACAACTTATGAAGTTTAAATATATTCCTATGCTCTTTTTGGCAGCATCGCTCGGTTTGGCAAGTTGCGACGACTACCTCGACAAAGAGCCTGAGAGCAACGTGACTCCTGCGGCTTTCTTCACAGCCGAGGCCGACCTCGCTGCTTACACAATAAATATGTATGGCGTACTTACCAGCAACAACCAGGGCAGCTATGGTATGGGTACATTTGCCTACGACAACGATACCGACAACCAGGCAGCCACTGGCTACTCAAGCCGTTGGGTGCCAGGCAACTGGAAGGTAGGCTCAACTGGCGGTGCTTGGGACTTCTCAAGCATCCGCAACGTGAACTACTTCCTCGACCAGGTGTTGCCTAAGTTCGAGGCTAAGAGCATCACCGGCGCAGAGGCTAACGTGCGCCACTATGTAGGCGAGGCTTATTTCCTCCGTGCCTATATGTATCTCGACAAGCTCCAGTCAATCGGCGACTGCCCAATCGTGCTCAATGCACTTCCCGACGATAAGGCCACTCTTGTAGAGGCCTCTAAGCGTCAGCCACGCTACAAGGTGGCTCAGCAGATTCTCGACGATCTCGACAAGGCTCTCGGCCTGCTCTCTGAGTCGGCTCCTGGTGGCAAGAACCGCATCTCACGCGATGCTGCTCTGTTGCTCCGCTCTCGCGCAGCCCTCTTCGAGGCTACATGGGAGAAGTATCACAAGGGCACTGCCTTCGTACCGGGCGGTCCGGGATGGCCAGGCAAGGCTGAGGACATCCAGGGCTTCGACATCGACGCTTCTATCAACCACTTCCTCGAAGAGGCTATGAAGTCTTCAAAGGAACTTGGCGACAAGCTCGCCGACAACCTCGTGGAAAACACTGACGCAGCTGAGGGTCAGGACGCCAACTTGGCAAGCCTCAACCCTTACTACACAATGTTCTGCGACAAGGACATGAGCGGCTATAGCGAGGTTATCATGTACCGCGCTTTCGACCGTACCAAGGCTAACGTTACCCACAACCTCCAGATGCAGCTCCAGCGCAACGGTGGTGGCACAGGTTGGACACGTGGTTTGGTTAACTCGTTCCTCATGCGCAACGGTTTGCCTATCTACGCTGCTGGCTCTGGCTACGACCCAGCTTGGGAGAATCAGGGTGTGAAGGCTACTCTTCAGAACCGCGACTCTCGTATCCAGATTTTTACAAAGATGGACGGCTCGGTTGAGAACTACACAGCCGACGGTGTTAACACTGTAGACCTCGCTTGGACTGTAATGGGCAACAACGAGACTCGTATGGTTACTGGCTACGCTGTGAAGAAGGGTAAGAACTACGACGTTGAGCAGCAGCTCAACCACGACTACGGCGAGAGCGGAAGCATCGTGTTCCGTGGTACAGAGGCTCTGCTCAACTACATGGAGGCTTCTTGGTTGAAGAACAACACTATCGACGCAACAGCCGACAAGTACTGGCGTGCTCTCCGCACACGTGCCAAGGTTGACCCTGACTACAACAAGACCATCGCTGCCACCAACATGAACGAGGAGGCTAAATGGGACTTCGGTGCTTACTCACACGGACAGCTTGTTGACGCTACAACCTACAACATCCGCCGCGAGCGCCGCGACGAGTTCATCGGTGAGGCTATGCGTTGGGAAGACCTTATCCGCTGGCGTGCTTGCGACCAGGTAGACGGCTACCAGATTGAGGGTATGAAGTATTGGGGCACTGTGTACGAAGGTGCATGGCTCGACGGTACTACCAACCTCGCTAAGGTAGATGTTGAAGGCGGTAAGGGCAACATGAGCGACAAGGCTATCAGTGGCGACTACATCCGTCCATATCAGATCTCTAAGATCAATAACGATGTGTTCGATGGCTACCACTTCACACCTGCACACTATCTGTCTCCTATTGCACAGAGCGTATTCCGCCAGACTGCAGAGGGCGATCAGACAGACCTCAATACATCAGTAGTTTACCAGAATCCGGGATGGCCTAAGGTAGCAGGACAAGGTCCAACTGATGTCAAGTAAGTAGTTTAAAATCGTAAAACGTAAGATTTGTTTGTCTTGATTCAACATCAATGTTTTACTGTTTATCAAGACAAAAATGGTTTTTAGACCGGCTTCCGTAATGGAAGTCGGTCTTTTTAAGTATTACAACTCTAAAAGTCAGATTATTGGCTAAGTTTTTCCGTATCTGACTTTTTTTTTGTAATTTAACGCCGTGAAACTGAAAACATAAAAATAATAATATGGAAGCAACTGTTTTTAACCCTATACAGGTACACCTGTTAAAAATGTTTGAGATAGATAAATCACAAAAAGGTTTGGAAGAACTGAAGGATTTATTGTATAAATATTATTCTTCGAAGATGGAGAATGCTCTTGAGGACCTGTGGGATTCGGGAGCGTTAGACCAAGCTCGCCTTGATGAAATCAACAATTTGGACTTACATAAACTATAGGATATGAGTCGATTAGTGTTAGACACCAATTGTATAATTCAGATAGTCTCCCCCCGCAGCAAATACCACTCACTATGGACTTCATTTGTAGAGGGGAAGAATGAATTATGTGTGTCAAATGAAATAATTGATGAATATTTAGAGATTCTGCAAAAACTCATAAACCTTGAAGTTGCAGAATACATTGTTAAAACAATAATAAACAGTCCCTTTGTTGTATTCAAAGACCCTTTCTATAAGTTTGACTTGATACAAGCAGATAAGGACGACAATAAATTTGTCGATTGCGCTATCGCAGCACAAGCAAAATGTATTATCTCAAATGATCATCATTATGATGTCTTGTCATCAATACCCTTTCCAAAAGTTGAAGTGAAAACTCTCGTGGAATTCATGGAACATATTGAAGGCAAAAATTACTAAAACAAGCAACAATAAGAATGAGAGATATAGCAGTAAGAATACTTCTCACGCTCCTCACGCTCCTGTCCACTTCGTTGGCGGCAGCCCAGACATTCGACAATGTGAGCATTGCCGAAGCCTCATCCGTGTGCTCCATAGCGCAGGACGAGCAAGGAATGCTGTGGTTTGGCACCGAGAACGGATTGTATTCCTACGATGGCTACCGCACTATTCCGCACAACACCAATGCCGACAAAGCTGCGGTCAACACACGTGTGCACTCCATTCTTATGCGCCACAACATTCTCTATATGGCTACCGAGCGTGGACTGCTTGTCTACGACATACGCAAGGGATGCTACAACCAACTGCCTAAGACAGTTGGAGGCGACATTCGTGCTGTTGCCATATACGCCGACCGTCTGTGGTTTGGCGGTGCCAAGGGATTGTTCAGCCACAACATGCAGACGGGCGAGACACGCTCCGAAAGCTCGTCGCTGCATAACATCTACTCTCTGCTTGCCACTAAACATGGACTATTAGTGGGCACTATATCCGGACTTACTCTATTCAACAACAGAAAATCACACCCCATACGCATTGGCGAAGGCCAACAACCTCTTGTCAACGCCCTGCTCAGCGACGGCAACGCTGTATGGATAGGCACAGAGGGAGCTTTATATCATTACGACTGGCAACGCTTTGAGTCTGCCAAGCCACTTGCGGGCAACTCTATCAAGTCGCTCTCGGTTTATGGCGACAACATCTATGCCGGTACAGACGACGGACTGTACATATATAATAAGGTGAAGCATGAGGCCACACATGCCCTGCACGACTCACGCTCGCCTATCTCTATAGCCAACAACATTGTGTGGGCCGTGTTCACCGACCGCTGGGGCAACCTATGGACAGGCACCGACCAAGGCGTGTCTGCCATACGTCGACACAAGTTCTTCACGAACACTCCACTAAGCGACATAACACTGACTGGCGAAGGCAACTGTCTGCACCTTATCTACCGAAGCCCTGACGGAATGATGTGGCTTGGCGGCACCAACGGACTCATTGGCTACAATGCACATCACGGATTCATGCCCGACGAGAAAGACAATATTGCTTGGTTTCGACAGACATCCACCAACCACTACATGTCGCACAACAGAGTGCGCCGAGTGTATGCCGACCGCGACGGCAACGTGATTGTGTGTACCGACCACGGACTCAACATCTACAATCCGCTGACACGACAGATGCGCAACATCATCGTAACCGACCACACTCAACACTACTCCACAGCTTGGGCATACGACATTGTGGACGACGGCATGGGAAGATACTGGATTTGTTCCTACATGGGCGGAGTGTTTGTCATAAACAAGGAGAAACTACTCCACGCCACAACACCCACTGTTGTGGCCGACCGACATATACTCAAGGAGCTGCAAGGCTTGCACGTGTGGCAACTCGCTATTGACAACTCTGGCAAGATATGGGCAAGAATGTACGACCGCGGACTCGATCGCATCGATTCACGCACCATGCACGTGGAACATGTCATAGGCAAAGACCGACTCATCAACGACATCTGCACCGACAACAAGGGCAACGTGTGGGCTGCTATGAACGGTGAGATAAAATGTTTCGGCATGGACAAAGCCAACGACCGATCTATGAAAATTGCCGGATTCAACACCAATGAAACAGCTATGCTGTGCAAGGTGGAAGACGATATATGGGCAATCATTGGGCAAGACTGCTGCATCATATCCACAAAGGGAGTGTCCTCACGCTTTGCCCTGCCCGGATTCCGACCCTTGGCAGTGTTCTACGACCGTGTGTCGGGATGCGTGTTATTTGGCGGCAACGATGCGGTGGCAAGTGTGCCCATAAGCAAACTGGCAGCACACACCAACACCAAACTCAGTAGTCCTATCTTCCTCTCTGGTATATTGGTCGACAACAAGCCTTACGTGCCTGAGCAGGGAGCAGCCACTTATCTCTCGGAGATAACGCTCACCCATCGACAGAACAACATAACCTTCATGCTCACCGACTTGCCTATGGCAGGACAACAACCCAATGTCTACGCCTACCGTCTTGAAGGTGTCGACCACACATGGCAGTATCTGCACGGCGAACATCAGGAGATAAGCTACAGTGCGTTGCCATCGGGCACATACACTCTTGAGGTGCGCGTGATGAATGCACAAGGCGAGGCTAAGGATAATATTTTTGCCTACAGCGTGACAATACTTCCGCCATGGTATCTCTCTGTATGGGCTAAAATCATATATCTGCTTGTGCTCATAGGTCTGGTTGTATGGGCAATGAAGTTTGTTATGATGCGCCGCCGTCTGCGCGAGGAGCGCGAGGCTAAGGAGCGCATAATGCAGGAATCGTCGGCTCGCTCGGCATTCTTCTACAACCTCTCACGCCAACTCAAACAGCCGCTTGGCTCATTGTTTGCATCTGTGCTCACAATGCTCCACGACGAGAAGAACGCCAACAATGCACAGCGCATGGAACAAATGCGGCGCGATGTGGTGGACATCAACACTCTTGTGTATAAGGCTCTTGACATGCAAAAGGGCAAGGATGAGACCGAGAAGCTACGCAAATCCACAGTAGACATAGTGGACTTTTGCCGAAGAACCGTTGACGACGCACGCTCTCGCCTTGGAAAGAAAACCGACATTGGCTTCCACACAGACACGCCTTCGGCTTTTGCCAACATCGACATTGTACGCACGCAACCCGTATTGGCAGAGCTTATCGACCTTGCTGTGGAGCTAAAAACTGGCGACAACGATGTGAACATCGGAGTAGAGAACAACGGTAACAAGGCTGTTGTGACGGTAGATATTCCCGGCATCAGCATTCCAGAGGAGGACATGCCGTTTGTCTTCAACCGCTACTACTCTATGGTTAAAGCCGATGGACAGCCTTCTGTTGACATCAACACTCTCGCCACGCTTCATGAACTTGCACAAATGCACGATGCCGAAGCCAAGGTGGAGAATCAGGAAGGAATGGTGCGCGTGGCTTTCTGCGTGCAGCTCCTACAGTCTGCCGAAACCACAACAGCCATCATGCGCGACAAGCATCACAGCGATGACACACGCCAAACTATTGTGCCATCCGCCAACGCCGATGCCGACGCACGACTGTTAGCAAAGATAACCGACACGGTGGAAGCCCACATAGCCGACTCCGACTTCAACGTCACACGATTGCAGGAAACCCTCGGTCTCGGCTCCAAACTGCTCTATCGCAAGGTGAAGCAAATGACTGGCAAGACTCCCGTGGAGTTTATGCGCCACATACGTATGCAGCGAGCAGCCATGCTGCTTAAGGAGGGACGATTCTCTGTGTCGGAAGTGATGTACATGGTGGGATTCTCCAACTCAAGCTATTTCTCGAAGTGTTTCCAGAAGGTATATGGACTTACCCCTACCGACTATTCGAGAAAATCATGACGCTCAGTCTACAAAATGCAGAGTCATCAACAGCATAAAGAAAAGTTATCAACAGTACACGCAAAATTATCAACAATCATAACATTATAAAACAATCAAAAAACCTAAGTTCACATGAAAAGAAACTTAATTCTTGGAGCCGCGGCTGCAGCCGGACTCCTTGTGAGCGTAGCGGCAACGGCTTCGCCTAAGGCTAAGGTGAAGAAGACCGTCGTCAAGACAGCCGTTATGGCTCAACCCGGCTTCTCGGAAGCATGGGTGGAGGATGAAACAAAATTTGAGGACCGCAAGCTGCCGGCTCGCGCCACATTCTTCCCCTATTCTTCATCAAAGCTCATGATGAAGGACGAGACCTTCTTCCATGGATGGATCACACCGAAACATGCCGACTACATGTCGCTAAACGGTGAGTGGAAGTTCCGTTATTCTCCCGACAAACACGACGGAATACCCGACGAGGCCGACTTCTATGGCGACAAGGCCGACGTGTCGTCTTGGGACAACATCCGCGTGCCTCTCAACTGGGAGATGGCAGGATACGATGTGCCTGTATATAATAATGTGGGCTATCCCTTCAAGAGCAATCCTCCTTACATCACCGCCTTCGACGACAACTTCGACAAGAACCCCGTTGGTTCTTACCGCCGCACCTTCTCTCTGCCAGAAGGATGGGACAGCAACCGTCGCGTTTTGCTGCATTTCAACGGTGCTTGCAGCGCTATCGTAGTATGGGTTAACGGCAAGTATGTGGGCTACTCTCAGGGTGCCAACACCGATGCCGAGTTTGATGTCACCTCACTTGTACGCCGTGGCGAGAACAATGTTTCGGTACGTGTATACCGTTGGTCGGATGGTTCTTACCTTGAGGGCCAGGACATGTGGCACCTCGCAGGTATCCACCGCGATGTTTATCTCGTGTCTACTCCGCAGGCTTACGTAAGCGACCACTACATCACATCCAAGCTCAACCCTGGCTACACATCTGGCTCGATGAACGTGGAACTCACCATCGACAATGCCTTGAAGCAGAAGACAGCTAAGATGATTGAGGTGGAACTGCTCGACCCCAACGGCAACCGTGTGGCTTTGCAGAAGACTCAGGTGGTTCTTGCTGCCGACGAAGCAGAAAAGAAGGTCAACCTCTCAATGGAAGGCCTCTCTGGCTTGAAGCCTTGGTCGGCTGAGCATCCTAATCTCTATACAGTTGTTGTGCGCCAGATGAACGACGGCAACGAGGAGATGGTGTTCTCCACACGCTACGGTTTCCGTTCTGTTGAGCAGCGTGGCAACCTTATCTACATCAATGGCGAGCGCGAATACTTCAAGGGTGTAAACACCCAAGACATCCATCCGCTCCTTGGCCATGCTATCGACGTACCTACAATGTTGCGCGATGTGGAACTCATGAAGCAGGCCAACGTCAACACAGTGCGTACAAGCCACTATCCACGCGACCCGAAGATGTATGCCATGTTCGACTTCTATGGTCTGTACTGTATGGACGAGGCCGACGTGGAGTGCCACGGCAACCAGTCTATCAGCGACAAACCGTCATGGAAGGAAGCCTATGTCGACCGTACAGCCCGCATGGTATTGCGCGACCGCAACCATCCAAGCATTGTATTCTGGTCGCTCGGCAATGAGTCGGGTGGCGGACAGAACTTCCAGGCTACCTACGACGAGGTTAAGCGACTTCTGCCCGGACGCGACGCATTCGTTCACTACGAAGGCTCAAGCCACGGCAAGAACTATTCAGACTTCGGATCAGACATGTATCCTAAGATCGAGAGTGTGCTTAAGCACCGCGACGGACTCAATGGCAAGCCTTACTTCATCTGTGAGTATGCTCACGCAATGGGTCAGGCTGTAGGCAACCTCCAGGAATACTGGGACATCATCGAGGGCAGCAACGGTATCACTGGCGGCTGCATCTGGGACTGGGTTGACCAGGGCATCTACGACACACGCCGCATCAAGGCAGGACAGCCGCTTATCGACGAGAAAACTGGCTTGCACTACTACACCTCTGGCTACGACTACACCAAGATGAACAATGGCTACCGTGGTTTCCAGGGCGACTTCATGAGCAACGGTATCATCACTCCGGGACGCGAGTGGACAGCTAAACTCACTGAGGTGAAATATGTTTACCGCAACATCGACTTCGTGGCTCTTAAGGACCACCGCTTGACATTGCGCAACAAGTATCGCTTCACCAATCTCGCCGACCTTGGTTATCTCACATACACTGTTCTCGCCGACGGACGCGAGGTTGAGCGCGGCGAATGTGTGATTCCTTCATGCGAGCCTGGCAAGTCTTGCTTCATGGACATTCCTTACACAACACAGCCTGAGGAGGGCAAGGAATACATCATCACTCTCGGTCTTCACACCAAGAACGATGCTGTTTGGGCAAAGCGCGGCTATGCTCTCGTGGAGCAGCAGTTCCGTCTTGATGCCGACAAGCAGGCAAGCTGCCTGCCAGTGTCCGACCCTACATTCATCCAGCAGCCTCACGTGGCTCTGCCTGCTATCGCAGCCAAGGGTTCTCTCAAGGTTAAGAACAACACTGTCAATGGCAAAAACTTCTGCATCTCGTTTGCAGCCGACGGCTCTATAGCCGAATGGCAGTACGACGGCAAGCAGATTGTAATGCCTGAGTCAGGTCCCGACTTCAATGGTTTCCGCCGTATAGCCAACGACAACATCTCGCTTGGTGCTACTGGTGGTGTGGCTGAGAACGACAACAAGGAGGAAGGTGCGCTCACTGGCAAGAAGCTTCTTGTCAAGGCTCCTCACAAGGTGGGCAAGAATGTTGAGGTGGAGACTTCTGTCTCTAACGGCAAGGACACCCACAACATCGTCTACACCATCTATCCTAACGGTACTGTCGACATGCGCGTAGCTTTCAACAACTCTAATGCTGAGACACGCCGCATTGGCATCTCTATGCAGTTTGTTCCTGGCTTGGAGCAGGTGGAATACTATGCCAAGGGTCCTTGGTCTAACTATCTCGACCGTCAGCGTGGCTCATTGCTCGGACGCTACACCACTACTGTAAGTGGAATGTTTGAGGAGCAGAGTGCTCCACAGACTCAGGGCGACCATCAGGGATTGCGCGACCTCACTCTCTCGGGCAATGGCTTGAAGCTTCATGTTGCTGCTCAGGGTCAGATGGCTTTCTCGCTCTCTCACATCGACGACAGCCAGTTCAACTACGACGTGTTCTATGGCGGCAAGCATCCTTACGACCTCACAAAGCGCGACCAGGTGTTCGCTCACTTCGACTTCTGGCAGCGTGGCATCGGCAACCGCTCATGCGGTGGCGACTCTTGTCTACCACAGTACATGACTCCTACTGGCGAGCATGTAGTGACATTGAGATTCACTCCTGGAGCTGAATAATCAGACATAAAAATAAGGCGTACAACCCAAACCCTAAGATTTTGGTTGTACGCCTTAATTGTTTTTCTTTATCCTAATAAAATCTGATTCTACTGAGATTTACTTCACTTCCTCAAATTCCACATATTCTCCCTCGTCCTTTGAGAATATCTTTCTGTTTATCTCGCTGTCTGTACGCTGGTCGTAAAGTTCCTCGTTTACAAACGAGCCACTGCCACTTGACGAAGCAGAAGAGGCTGACGAACGCCTTGAAGATGCCCCAGAACCACTTGAGGAAGACGAAGCACGTCCACCCGATGACGAAGCGCGAGGGCCAGATGCCCCCTGCCTTGCCGAAGTGAATGTGCGTGCCACTCGTCTGACACGCAGATAGAGATAGATGACAACACCTATGATAAACACTGCCACCATGATGGCGACAAGGAATATTGATTTCAGGAAAAGTCCGAATATAGCCATAACACTTTTGCTTTGAGTTTTCTAATTAGTGAATATAATTGTTAGCTATGTGTATATGACAAACACCATGCCACAATTATTTCTTTTTGCTCTTGAGCATCAAATCGTCGAATACGGAGATGATGAAATAGCAAGCTATAATCACCCAAAAGCTTTCGAGCAATCCAAGCCACACCATCATGGCCACCGAGAACACAATGAACGAATAGCGCAACTCGTTGCCCTTCCATCCCCACTGTTTGAACTTAAGCGCAAACATTGGTATCTCCGACACCATAAGCCATGAGCTTACGCACACCATAGCCAATATGGCAAACACCATCATAGGCGACGACTCCATGAAGTTGCTCTGCGACACAAGCAGCGACCCCCAGAACAGAGCGTTGGCAGGAGTAGGCAGTCCGATGAACGATGTTGTCTGACGCGTGTCGAGATTGAACTTGGCAAGGCGTAAAGCCGAGAAGGCTGCCATCACGAAAGCAAAGAATGGCACATAGTCGGCCACGGGCGCAAGCACCGAGGGATATTCCATCACCGACAACTGCGAGAACACAATCGTTGCAGGAGCAACACCAAACGTCACATCGTCGGCAAGCGAGTCGAGCTCCTTGCCTATCGGCGAACTGACGCCTAATATTCGCGCACTCATTCCATCGAAGAAGTCGAATGCGGCACCTATGATAATCCACAAAAGAGCCATCTTTGCATCGGCACAGAATGCGAACATTGTGGCAATACATCCCGAGATGAGGTTGCCGCAGGTCAGGGTGTTGGGTATGCTACGAGTGATTACGTTTGACATAGTTTTCTGTTTTTTACGGTTTTGCGACATGCGTATATATTTCTATCCACGCCCGTCGCTTGGTTTATGTATAAAAAAAGAACCGCGAATAGAGATTTATGATTTCGCCTATGGCGGCAGTATTTGTACGGACAACCCAAGTATCCTATACAAAGGTAATCATAATTCTCAATTCTCGGTTCTCAATTAGCAATTAAATTAAGAAATTCGTCAAAAAAAACATTTCCATGCTTCATGCTCCTGCCCGTTACTTAAGTTTTGCGATAACGGTCTGGTCGCCTGTTGTCGCCTGACCCATCTTCACGCAAATCTCTGTTCCAAGAGGCAGATACACGTCTACACGCGATCCGAACTTGATAAATCCAAGATGCTCGTCGATGTAGCATTCCTCGCCCTCCTTGGCATAGGTGACGATGCGTCGTGCCACAGCACCTGCTATCTGTCGGCAGAGGATGTCGGTGCCCTCAGGTGTGGTGATAATCACGTCGGCGTGCTCGTTCTCCTCGCTTGCCTTAGGCAGCCATGCCTTGTGGAAGTTGCCATTGTGATGAGCCACAAGCTTCACCTTGCCGTCCACGGGGAACCAGTTGGCATGAACATTGAAGAGACTCATGAATATGCTCACCATGATGCGGCGCTCATGGAAATAGGTGTCCTCGTCAACTTCCTCGATTACCACCACCCTTCCATCGGCTGGAGCCACCACAATCTTCTCGGTGTCTTCCTGTGGAAAATAGCGTATTGGGCAACGGAAAAAGTTGATTACAATACAGTACACAATACCAAATACGCCGGTGAAGCACCAGAAAGGAGCCTTGTTGTCGCAGAATCTCCACAGCAGCAATGCTATGGCAGCAATGGCAATGAAGCCATACACAAGAGTGTCGGTTCCTTCACGATGCAGACGTATCTTCTTTAGTTTTTTAATTCTCTTAATCATTGTCGATTTAGTGGGGTTAGGCCGTAATGGTTTGTTGTTTAATATCGCTTGTTAGCGTGTCCAAACAAAAGAGTGCTTACAAACAGTATTGCGCGGACACAGTTAATCTGTGCAAAGGTAACGGTTTTTTACGGAAATGACAAATTTTTTAATGTTTCTTCACTGCTTAGCACAATATTATAGTTAGCAGTTTATAAATTGCAATGTATTTCAATAACTTTCTGTATCTTTGTAGTTCAAAACCAAAAAACCAGTTTTTCGCATCAATGGAAGATTTCATACATCTACACGTACATACATATTATTCCATCCTCGATGGACAGTCGCCCGTGCAGAAGATTGTCGACAAGGCTGTAGCCAACGGCATGAAGGGAATGGCCATCACCGACCACGGCAACATGTTCGGTGTGAAGGAGCTGTACAACTACTGCAACAAAATCAACGGGAAGCTGAAGGCTGAGGGCAAGGAACCCTTCAAGCCCATCTTCGGCTGCGAGATGTATGTTGCCCACCGCCGCAAGTGCGACCGCGTTAAGGAGAAAGGCGACATGGGCGGCTACCACCTCATTGTGCTTGCGAAGAACTACAACGGCTACAAGAATCTCATCAAGCTCGTATCCCGCGCCTGGGTCGACGGCTACTACATGCGACCACGTACCGACCGCGAGGACCTTGAGAAATATCACGAGGACCTTATTGTATGCTCGGCATGTATCGCAGGCGAGGTGCCTGCCAAGATCCTCAAGGGCAACATCGAGGGAGCGCGCGAGGCATTGGAGTGGTACAAGCGTGTGTTTGGCGATGACTACTATCTGGAGCTTCAACGCCACGAGGTGAAAGACCCTCGCCAGCGTGCCAACCGCGAGACTTTCCCCCTGCAGCAGCGTGCCAACAAGGAGCTTATCAAGCTTGCCAAGGAATATGGCGTGAAGCTTGTATGCACCAACGACTGCCACTTTGTCGACCAGGACAATGCCGAAGCCCACGACCATCTGCTCTGCCTTGCCACTGGCAAGGACCTCGACGACCCCAACCGTATGCTCTACTCCAAGCAGGAGTGGTTTAAGACCCGCGAGGAGATGAACGACATCTTCTCCGACGTGCCAGAGGCTCTCAGCAACACCCTTGAGATATTAAATAAGGTGGAGTTCTATTCCATCGACCATTCGCCCATCATGCCTTTCTTCCCCATCCCGGCAGAGTTCGGCACCGAGGAGGACACCCGCAAACGCATATCTCCCGAAGAACTCTTCCGCGAGTTCACAACCGACGAAAATGGCAACGAGATTATGTCGCACGAGGAGGCAGAGAATAAAATCAAAAAACTTGGAGGCATCGACAAACTCTACCGCATCAAGTTTGAGGCCGACTATCTTGCCAAGCTTGCCTACGACGGAGCCAAGGAACTCTATGGCGACCCACTGTCTGAGGAGGTGCACGAGCGCGTGAAGTTCGAGCTTCACATTATGAAGACCATGGGTTTCCCAGGCTACTTCCTCATAGTGCAGGACTTTATCAACTCTGCCCGCAAGGAGCTTGGCGTTATGGTGGGTCCGGGTCGTGGCTCTGCTGCAGGCTCGGTGGTGGCCTATTGTCTTGGCATCACCAAGATCGACCCTATCAAGTACGACTTGCTGTTCGAACGTTTCCTCAACCCCGACCGTATTTCTCTTCCTGATATCGATACCGACTTCGACGACGACGGACGCGGCAAGGTGTTGGAATGGGTGGAGGATAAATACGGCCACGACAAGGTGGCTCACATCATCACCTACGGCACTATGGCCACCAAGAACTCCATTAAGGACGTGGCTCGTGTGGAGAAGCTGCCGCTTGATGTGTCCAATCGCCTGTGCAAAGCCATACCCGACAAGCTGCCCGACGGACTAAAGATGAACCTGCCCAACGCCATCAAGTGCGTGCCCGAGCTTCGCGACGCCGAGGCAAGTGCCAACCCTCTGCTTGCCAACACCATAAAATACGCCAAGATGCTCGAAGGCACAGTGCGTGGCACCGGCATTCATGCTTGCGGCACTATCATCTGTCGCGACGCCATCTCCGACTGGGTGCCTGTGTCTACAGCCGAGGACAAAAGCGACCCCGGTCATAAGCTTCTTGCCACACAATATGACGGACACGTCATCGAGGAGACGGGCCTCATCAAGATGGACTTCCTTGGACTCTCCACCCTCTCGATTATGAAGGAGACGGTGGAGAACATACGCCTTACCAAAGGCATCATCATCGACCTCGACACCATACCTATCGACGACGAGCTTACATACAAACTCTATCAGGAGGGCCGCACCATCGGCACCTTCCAGTTTGAGTCGGCTGGCATGCAGAAGTATCTGCGCGAGCTACGCCCCACCGTCTTCGAGGACCTCATCGCCATGAATGCCCTCTATCGTCCGGGACCTATGGACTACATTCCCTCGTTCATCGCCCGTAAGAACGGCAAGGAGGAGATTAAGTACGACATTCCCTGCATGGAGAAGTACCTTAAGGACACCTACGGCATTACCGTCTACCAGGAGCAGGTGATGCTTCTCTCCCGACAGCTTGCCAATTTCACCCGTGGCGAGTCAGATGCCTTGCGTAAGGCTATGGGTAAGAAGAAGAAGGCCATCGTCGATGCCATGAAGCCTAAGTTTATCGAGGGTGGCAAGAAGAACGGCCACGACCCCAAGGTGCTTGAGAAGATATGGGCCGACTGGGAGAAGTTCGCCTCCTACGCGTTCAACAAGTCTCACGCCACATGCTACTCATGGGTGGCCTATCAGACCGCCTATCTCAAGGCCCACTACCCTGCCGAATTCATGGCGGGCAACATGAGCCGATGCATCAACGATATAGGCAAGATAACCAAGCTTATGTCTGAGTGTCAGAACATGGGAATTCCCTGCTTGGGTCCAGATGTAAACGAGAGTCAGCGCAAATTCTCTGCCAACAAGAAGGGTGAGGTGCGTTTCGGTCTGTCTGCCAT
Organism: uncultured Prevotella sp.; assembly: GCA_934230115.1. Lineage (GTDB taxonomy): Bacteria > Bacteroidota > Bacteroidia > Bacteroidales > Bacteroidaceae > Prevotella. The sequence continues at coordinate 18,551 of CAKQEI010000030.1, forward strand.
CAAGGGTATGGGCGACGCGGCTGCCATCAACATCATTGCCGAGCGCGAGAAGAACGGACCATATAAGGACATCTTCGACTTCGTGCAGCGTGTCAACCTCTCTGCTGTCAACCGCAAGGCTTTCGAGTCGTTGGCTCTGAGCGGAGGCTTCGACTCGTTTGGTATCAAACGCGAATGCTACTTCGGCACAAATGCCAAGGGCGACCCCTTCATCGAGACCCTCCTTCGCTATGGCCAGGTCTACCAGACCGAGCAGTCGTCAATGCAGAACTCCTTGTTCGGCGATATGGGAGGAGTGGAGATAACTACCCCACCCGTTCCCGAGACAGAACCGTGGAGCACAATGGAATTGCTTAAGAAAGAGCGCGATCTTGTAGGCATCTATCTCTCGGCTCATCCTCTCGACGACTATGCTGTGGTGCTTAACCACATGTGCAACCTTAAGTGCTCGCAAGTGGGCAGGGAGATGGACAAGAAGGAATTGGCAAAGTTCGAGGAAATATCCTTCGGTGGCATCGTCACGGCAGTATCGGCACGCTTCACCAAGACCAACAAACCTTTCGGCATAGTGACAATAGAGGACTTCGACGGTTCTGGCGAGCTTGCTCTCTTCGGCGAGGAGTGGACAAAATGGCAAAGCATGCTTCAGGAGGAATATCCAGTCTACATCACGGCCCGCTGTCAGCAGCGATTCCGCAACAATCCCGATGCCTACGACCTGGTGATAAAGAAGATAGAGTTCCTCACCGATGTCAAGGACAAGTCGATAGACAAGTTCACCATCTACATCGACTCCACCATGTTCAAGGAAGCAGCCATGACCGACCTCGAGACAATGCTTCGCAGCTGTCAGGGTCACGTGCCTCTCTACTTCAATATCCACGACACCGAGCACAACACTAATATAGAGATGTTCAGCCGCAACGTGACAGTGGACGTCAACAAGAAGCTGCTCAGCTTCCTCGACGAGATGAACGCTATGGCTGGCGAAGAGAACAGCGTGCGCTATGCCATCAACTGATGACTGCCATATATTTTGGCACAAACTTTGATATTAATTATTCATTAACAAACCCAATAAAAAATCAAGAAAAATGGAAGTAAAAATCACAACTGAGAACATTGAGGAGTACAAGAATGGTTCATTGCCATTGGTAGTTGACCTTTGGGCTACATGGTGCGGTCCTTGCCGCATGATTGCTCCTATCGTGTCTAAGCTCGCCGAGGAGTACGATGGCAAGATCGTTGTAGGCAAGTGCGACGTAGAGGAGAACGACGACGTTGCTGCCGAGTATCGCGTACGCAACATCCCTACAATCCTCTTCTTCAAGGGTGGCGAACTCGTAGGCAAGCACGTAGGTGCCATCACCGAGGGCGACCTCAAGGCTAAGTTCGACGAACTGCTTTAATCCATCAGTCTTCACACTCCTAAAACAATAAGGGTGTGGCAAAAGGGCGTTATCACACAACAACCCTTTTGCTACACCCTTTTTTCTTTCTATTCCTTCTCCACAAACAAGTCATCCAGCGCCACTTCACTTTGAATCATTCCCTCTTGCGCATTTTTCTTTAGCCCTGCTGCCGTCACAAAAGTCAGATGCAAAGCTTTCTTTGTAGCTGTTGCTCGACGGAAAGTCTCCCTTCTATCTATTAGTTTCTGTAGATATGCAGGAGTTATGTCGTAAGAGTTGAGCGAATATTTCATCTCACACAGATTTATTATCTGGTCTCTACGGTCAAGCACCAAATCTATTTGTGCCCCTTCAACACCATTTTCCTTGTTAGCTTTCTGCATCCATGAATACACATTAGTCTGAACCCCATTGATGCCCAACTTTCTTTTTATTTGTGATATATGGTGCAGACACAACTGTTCAAAAGCATATCCGCTCCAAGCCCGATGTGAAGGTGAGTCAATCATGTTGCTCCACAAGTGCTCATCCGACTCCTCCTTACCTTTTAGATAATGCAGATAAAACAATGTGTACAAATCAGTCAACTGATACATTGCCCCGTTCGTCTTGTTGCCAAAAGCGTTATATTTTCGTATAAAGTCACAACTGATAAGGTCGTTGAAAACTTCTGTAAGTTTTCCACCAGAAGTCAGGCGTAAAGACTTCATGATATCCTCGCGAGTCATTCCTATCTTTTTCTTTGCCAACAATTCTACGATTCTGCGATACAGAACAGAGTCTTTAAAGAGAGAACGAAACAGAAACTCATACTCATTCGACAATTCTGCCCCCTCTGCAAAGAAAAGCATATCGATGTTTTGCGGCAAACTATATTGCTTGTCCAGCATATTTAGATAAAAAGGTGTACCGCCCATTATCATATAGCATTCAGCTATTTGATGCCGTGTCCACACTATGCCCTTGGATTGTAGAAACAGTTCTGTCTCATTAAGATCAAAAGGAGCAAGATATATTTTTCTTGTCACCCTATTATGCAAGCCACCCTTATCCCCCAACAGCTTGCTGGTCATCCATGTAGTAGCCGACCCACAAACAATAAATTTAATATTAGGTTGGTCGGAAGCCCATCCGTTCCAGAACAAATCCAAGGCTCTGATGAAATTCGACTTAGGAGTGTCCAACCACGGCAATTCATCAATGAAGATTACAATCTGTTCTTTTTCTTCTATAAGTGTTGCAAGATAAGAGCGCAGCTGTGAGAATGCCTCAAACCATGTCTTCGGTCTTGCCTGCTTACTACCTGAATACAAAGCCAATTGCTCACTAAAGTAAGTGAGCATTTCGGTTTTAGTGCATTGATACACACCAGTCATGTAAAAACTGAACCTATCCCCCAAGAGTTGTTTTACAAGAAAGGTCTTGCCTATACGTCTACGTCCATAGATAGCTATGAACTCTGGATTCTTAGAGTTTATGCAACTCTCTATCAACCTAATTTCCCGTTTTCTTCCAATTATATTTTGTAGCATGTTTCTTACTTTTTTAGTATTGCATGATAATAGTGCAAAGGTAGAACAAAATACTGTGAATATGATGAATAACACAGCAAAAAGTGCCGATAGTGGTGCCAAAAGTCGTTTTTTTTTCCACTTTTGGCACCACTATCGGCACTTTTCATATATTTACTTTCGATATTCCTTCGTTAATCCTCCGTTATGCTTTCGCTTCGTTAACGGAGGCAGATCGAGTTCACTACGAAGGATGAACGAAGAACTAACGAGGGTGAAACGAAGAAACCGTGTAACCTCTTATATAGAGGAAACGTGTCATTTCCAAGTATATTATTTCAACAACAAGTAAAACGTTTATACTTAATTCTAATGACGTTACAGTACATATTGAGTAACACTGCAGTAGCAGTCAATAGAAACTCCAGTACCAGCCGTATGAAACTCCAGTACCAGCTATGCAACACTGAAGCGGTACTGGAGTTTAATGCTTTTGTATTACTATTTTTGTCTTAAATATATGTTCATCATCTTTATATATGAGTGGCAATCTGTAGGATGGTATGGCATCTCTGCCATACCTACACTGCCATGTATAACCACCCAAGTATTGCTCAAGTTCCACTCCAAAAGATGACACAATATATTTGTATCAGACATACCGTTCTATTGGACTGTTTTCGGTCTGAATATCTTCAAACGGTCGGTTTTTCGGTCGGATTATGGATTTTTCGGTCGGATTTTGATTAAACCGACCGTTTGTAGTCTTTCAATATCCACTTCAACCCAATTCTGTCTATCTGTTTTTCTTCATTTAATTCAACTAATAGTCTGCCGACATAGCGCAACTGTTGTTCTTCCGTCTTATTGGCAGGAAGCACATCCTTCAGATATTCGTATATACTATCTCGCTTGGCACCTTCATCACCTGCGTTTTGTAAGAATTGCAGTATCATCTGGCGTAATTTCTCCTTATCCAATCCTTTTGTTTTTGTGTAAGAAGGCAGTTGGCGAGTATTCTTTGCAATGCCAAGAGAAATGCTGTAATGTGGAGCTTCACCTTCTATCAGTCCACGTTTGAGCAAGTCTTGCGCTATATCCTCATGAATTGTTCTACCTTTTTGTACTGCGTCAAGCGAGATGCAATCCCATAGAGAAAGAGTGTCGTTTGTCTTCAACAAATCAGTGTATTGCGGATGATTTCTGCAATATATTTTTTTGACAACAATAGAAGAATAGAGGCTCGCAAAGAATTTAAGAAGTTAGATTGTAAGAGTATACAGATTGATTCAAAAGATGACACGATAAATGTCTAAGTAAATGACCAAGTAAATGTCCAGGTAAATAACCAAAATCTATCCACACTATTTGGTGTATCAGAAAAGACCATAAGACGTGATATCTATGTTCTACGTGACATGAATCTCATTCATCATGTTGGAAGTATAAGACAGAGCATTGAGAAACTACAGATAAAAAGGAATCTGACCGCCCAAGTACTGCCCAAGTAATGCCCAAGTTCCACTACAAAAGATGATACGATAAATGTCCAAGTAAATATCACCAAACTTACTGATAGACAACGAAAAATTTATAAAGCAATAAGAAATGGCACGATAAATGATACGATAAATGACACATATAAGCTGAAATAGTAGATAGTATAAAAAGTAAAAAAACGCAATGCGTATAGATTCAAAGATGAAGAATACTTCATATTGAAACTATACGCATTGCATTATTGTCATAATATAGAGTAAACTGTTTTATTTTCCAAATATTGACTTTAATATCATTTTTCCAATCTTTCTTTCAATACCGGCCTTAGTAGTTGGAACACCTGTTTGTCGAGCTATTTTTTGTTTTGCCTGAGTTATGCCCAAAGCCCTTTTCCAAGAAAAGGAAAGACCTGGTATTCCTGTATTTGATTTTCCTCTTGACATATTCTTCGTTGGTTTTAATTGCTTCTTTCGTTTTTTGTCGTTTCACATGGCATTATAGAACTACACAATTTTACATTGTGTAGTTCCATCGGTATTTTATTTCTTTGTCAGCAAATGCCATATTTCACGAACCCAAAGTACAAACGAAGAGCCAATGATAATTATTATCCAATCAATCAGTTTTAACCCCTCAACATTGAAGAACTGCTGCAAACCTGGTAATTCAACCATTGCAATCTGACCTACGAGGATTATTGCCACAATTGTCAGCAATCCTTTGCATCCCTTGAAATGTAGAGCACTGCGACCTGTCTCAAATGCACGAGCATTAAAGAGATAGAAAAAGTGGGTCATGACGAAGGTTGTAAAGAGCAATGTTAGCTCGTATGTAGATACGTGTCCTTTAGATTCCAATTGCAGGTGAAGGAGATCGGTAAGCTGATTTACTTCTGCGTGCTGGAATATATAAAGCATTCCAAGCAGCATCAAGAAGAAGAAACCACCCACACCGACAATCTCACGAAGCATCGGTTTGTTGAGGATAAATGCATTGCGGTCACGAGGTTTATCTTTCATTACGCTCTCCGATGGCGGTAGTGAGGCAAGAGCCATAGCTGCAAAAGTATCCATGATAAGGTTTATCCACAACATCTGCGTAACGGTAAGAGGCGACTCTGTACCCATAAAAGCACCACAGAGAACGAGGAAACAAGCCGTAACGTTCACAGTCAACTGGAACAAGAGGAAACGTTGGATATTTTGATACAACGAACGTCCCCACATAACTGCCTTTCCTATACTACTGAACGAGTTGTCGATAATGGTAATATCTGATGCTTCCTTTGCCACACTCGTTCCGTCACCCATAGACAGACCAACATGGGCAACACGGAGAGCTGGAGCATCATTAGTTCCATCACCAGTTACAGCAACGACCTGATTCTTTTTCTGCAAAGTCTCTACTAAACGCTTCTTATCCATAGGACGGGCACGAGAGATTATCTTTAGGTCAAGGATGCGCTCATTAAGTTCTGCATCAGACAACGCCGCAAATTCCGGACCTGTTATGATATTACGCTCTGTATCCTCTGCATCATTCCAAAGACCTATCTGACGTGCTATTTCCTTTGCTGTTCCTGAAGTATCACCAGTTACAATTTTTACACTAATACCAGCATCAACACATTCCTTAACAGCTGAAGGAACATCCAATCTTACGGGGTCAGCAATGGCCGCAACACCAATGAAGCAAAGATTATCTGCAACTATCTTATTGTCTTCGATTGCTTTATCGCCATCGTTCAATATCTGATAAGCAAAACCCAACGTACGCATGGCGCGATTCTGATATTCCGTCAGTTGCTTTTCAATATCCTCTTTGCTTACAGATGTTTCTTTGCTAAGACCGAACACTATCTCAGGAGCACCTTTCACATAAAGCACCTTCTTGCCCTTCAAAGCTACAGACTCTACTATGGTTGCCATATACTTACGTTCTGTAGAAAAAGGCACTTCCGCAACAGTCTTTATACTCTCACGTATCGAGCGATAATCTACACCCTTATTGTTCAACCAAAGAAGCAATGCTCCTTCTGTAGGGTTGCCAAGAATCTGTGGTTTTTTATTGTCAGAGAAATCAATGGACGCTGTAGAATTTACGGCAATACTCTCATCCAGAACCTTCTCTGGAGCATCACCATACATCTTCATCTCGTCCACACTCATCAGGTTCTGCGTCAGCGTTCCCGTTTTGTCCGTACAGATGACAGTTGTTGCTCCCATAGTTTCACAGGCATGCATCTTTCTTACAAGGTTGTTGGTCTTTAGCATGCGGCGCATACTGTAAGCCAGACTTAAAGTGACAGCCATTGGTAATCCCTCTGGCACTGCCACTACTACAAGAGTTACAGCTATCATCAATGTTTGAAGAACGTAAGCAACGAATGGAGCAACTTGTTCCATTGAACTGAAACAATCTGTGCCATTGCTAACGAAGTACATTATTATACGACCCACTACAATCAAAGCCGCAAAACCATAGCTGACTTTGGTTATCAAGTCACTCAAACCATCGAGTTGCTCATTAAGCGGAGTCTTCACACTGTCATCGATTTGAACAGCCTCGAATACCTTACCTTGTTCTGTCTTGTCGCCTACAGCCAGTACACGGCAGATGCCATGACCCTCCATAACCTTAGTGCCTTTCATCACATGGTTGGTAGGATAGGTGGCAGCCTTGTCGAAATCTTTCTCGTCAACGCTCTTGCTACACATTGGTTCACCAGTCAATGTTGATTCGTCCATGTGCAACGATGTCGCCACCAGTAACTCACTATCAGCAGGAACTTCCTCACCAGTATTGAGGATAACGATGTCACCTACAACAATATCCTTACGAGGAATCTGTGTAGTATTGCCATTACGTATCACCTCTACCGGCTCATCATCATTAACTTGATTAAGAATAGTGAATTCCTTGTCTGCTTGTAACTCAAAATAGAAGGCAAGTCCTGTTGCGAGAAGGATAGCAACGAAGATTCCTACCGGTTCAAAGAATACGGCGGCGCCCTGTCCGAGTCCGAAGAACTCGTAGCATGATATACCTATCGACAATGCGCCAGCAATCATCAGGATGATGATCAGCGGATCGCCGAACTTCTCCAAGAACTGCTTCCATAGAGGTTCTTTCTCTGGTGGTGTCAAAACGTTGACACCATTCTTTCTGCGGCTTTCGAGCACCTGGGCATCGGTCAAGCCTGTGTAGTGATGTTTTTGTTCCATATTATCTAATATTATATTATTTCCTTCTATAATAATCTAACTGTATTTACCGTCTATTATATCAATACCATCTTGCCACTCCACCATGATGCGAACATGTTCCTCTCCTGCTTTGACTAAAGCTATAAGAGCCATCCCGACAAAGGGCAGTAGCTCTTGCTGGCCGTGAGTCGTAATAAGTTGGCGATTGAACTCGATTCCCATACGAGTTTGTATAATGTCTTATGCTACCATGTCTATTATATGAAGAATTGCCGACTTTTCGTACAGAAGTTCCCCTACGAGACGTATAAGTTTTACGAACAGGTTTACTAGAGAGATACTTTGTTGAAATATATCCGACATATCCATTATATTCAACAGAAACCCACTTACAATCACAATCTTCATCTATAGTTACTGCAGTTCCTCGTGGTATTACTGTCAGAATATATGAATGTGCATTCGCCTCATAACGCAAATTAAGATTGTTCGTAACATACTTTGTAAATGCAGAACAATCCACACCACAAAGCAAGCAAAGTGTCAATATTATTAAAAGAGTTTTTTTCATACGACCTAAACTTTGAAATCATTAACTTTTCCAAACGCAGCAGCAAACTGAGCAACCTTTACTCTTTGCGCACCCTTGATTGCCATTTCATAATCACATTCTTTGTCTCCCATTTTGCTTGTAACTACAAATAGTTCCAAACTCATTAATAGAAGAAAGAATATGACATAGAATGCACCAGCAACCCATCTGTTTGTGATTATAGACACCATGGCCTCAAGTTCTTCCAAAAAGCCGACATTTGCCTTACACTCCGCTCTCGTGTCTTCTTCCACAGTCAATTTTTTATGACTCCACTCCTTTTCCTGATCATTCAGCAACTTTATTTTCTCATTGTTTTCCTTAATCGTTTCAATCTTCGGATTTGCCACCTGATTTGTCGTAACTGACGGATTATTGACGGTTTTCATTTTTCCGCCAACAACCACAGTTTGTTGGCTATTCGTTACAGACTTCTGGATAACCCAAGGATGATTGTTAACATCTTCCTGCATCTGAGCATTTTCATTATCCAGCTCACTTTTTTCATTATGCAATGCATTCAGTTTAGCATCAATTACTCCAACTCGCTTTTGAGTCAATGATGCCGTCTGAATCTCAATATTGTCTGCCAATTGCTTGTCTATATCTTTTCCGAACATTGTCTGGTCAAATATCGTAGAACCAACAATCGCCATAATAATAGCAATAAACAATCTAAAAACAGCCAATTTCTTTGTTGGATTTATTGCAAGAATTATTTGACGTTCTATCATCACGACAATAGTCACAAATACTAAAGATACAAGAAGACATCCCCAAACAGGAAGACCAACGTATCGCTGGGCAAACAAAAAGCCCGTAATGCTCCAAACTATCATCAATATAAGCAATGCTGACGTATATTTACTCAACTGGCTCTTGCTCGCTTCTGAACACTGAGCCAGCATATTCGCATTCCAACCTGTAAGGCTACAACCAAATCTCAACCACCATTTCATATTGCATTCCTTTCTTTATTTATTAATTAATGGAATTAGTTTAAGCTATAGACTGCTTTACAACAGAATTATCCGTTCTAAGCATCTGGGGCATTATCTGTGACTGACCACCTCCAAGAGATACCGTTGCTATGCCACGTAAAAATCCACACTCATATGACTGGAGAGGAATTGATGCTTCATTGGCATTGTTACGGAAATCAGCTTCCAAATCAGCAAGTTCTTTCTTATGCACATCTATCAATTGCATGTTCTTTTCAAGTTGAGCAACCGTTGTCAGCAGACCTGCAGCATTGCAATTATCAATACGGACCTGAAGATCTTGCTTCATAACATCATAGTTAAGATTGATCTCTCTAAACACCATCAAGATCTTGTTCGTTATCAGCCTCATATTTATATCCTTGAATGCCAAGTCACTTTTCAGCATTGCATCTTGAAATCCTTTGTCCTCATAATTCTTATGAAGATAACCATACACAACATCTATTGGCCAACCTGTAGCATAAGAAATAGTCATAGGCTTTTCTTTATTTGCAGGTGTCACAACAGGTGTTTCTACACTTTTGATTTCTTCCTTAGCCTCAGCAGGCTCAATCATTGGCAGTGAAACGGAAAGCTTAGCTCCATTGTCACTTCTTTTGTTGAAAATATTAAAGATTCCCATATTCTGTATGTTTTAATTTTGATACTGCAAAGGTATCTCTAATATTGTTACTAATATGGGTTTTCATAACATTGCAATTCATTGTTAACCTTATTCCACATAAAGCGGTTGCAATATTACACCTTTGTATCATTGACGTAATTTTGACTGATAATCAACACTTTGTTTTAAGTACACAGTCAGTAACATCAAACCAAAAATTACCATAATCAATGAAACCAGCCAGTAATTTGACAAAGCATCATATAATCCATGTATCATAGCAGGTAAACATAATGCTAAAGTATACAAGCCTCTCCTATATTTAGGATAGAGATTGGCGAATGAAAGAAAATATCCAGCAATACCACACCAGCAGGCGTGTAGAAATGGTAGACTTGTCAGCCTGGCGATATTCAGGAAGAAAGAAACATCGTATGTTTGTTGCGCATTGACGGTAATCTGGTATTGCACTCCTTCAAATACGCCAAATGCTATTCCTGACATCAGTCCGTAGAAAACCATTGTTTGGGGGATTAACGGCTCTTTTGCTTTGCACAATATCAAAAGAAGAGGTAACATCTTGGCAAACTCCTCCGTAAGTCCGACTCCAAATACATATCCTAACACATTCATTGGAAAAGCAACGTCTGTGA
>CAKQEI010000031.1 GCA_934230115.1 uncultured Prevotella sp.
ACCTGCCAGCTCTACATGCGTAAGTTCAACGACGGCGACGTTATCACCGTTGAGCCTTGGCGTTCGGCTGCATTCCCAGTTATCAAGGACTGCATGGTAGACCGTTCAGCTTTCGACAAGATTATGCAGGCAGGTGGTTATGTAAGCGTTCGCACTGGCCAGCCCCAGGATGCCAACGCCATCCTCATCCCGAAGGAAGACGCCGACGAGGCTATGGACTGCGCTACATGTATCGGTTGCGGTTGCTGCGTGGCAGCCTGCAAGAACGGTTCTGCAATGCTCTTCGTAAGCTCTAAGGTTAGCCAGCTCGCTCTCCTTCCTCAGGGTCGTCCTGAGGCAGCTAAGCGTGCCAAGGCAATGATCGCTAAGATGGAGGAGCTTGGCTTCGGTAACTGCACCAACACTCGCGCTTGCGAGGCTGAGTGCCCGAAGAACGAGTCTATCGCCAACATCGCTCGCCTCAACCGCGAGTTCATCAAGGCAAAGCTTGCTGACTAATAAGTCAACAATAATAAGTCAAGCGGATGCGAAACACTCTCAAGAGTGCGGCGCATCCGCTTTTTTCGTTTTTGTTTCCCTATACCTTAAATTAGCAGACAAAGTTTTTCCGTATATTCTTTAGATTTTTATCGTGTGTATACGCATGTCTGCACGATAAAAATACCATAACGCTCAAGTTAAGACACAACGCCCACCTACAATTGTGACACTAATGTCAGGATAGTGATATAAAGTTCTGTTGCGTGTCATGAAATGATCGTATCATGCCTTGATACGAAGCTTTATTATCGGATACATTCTCGTTCTAATCCTTTAGTAATGATAAAAAATAACTTGGTACATTCCCCTAATTTATTTTGTTCTACATTTTGTGAATCTCGCCAAAAGAATTAACTTTGCCGCATGATTGTTATGATTTAGTAGTTCACTTATGTTGCTAATGATATAATATATATATATGAAACAAAACAAGAATTTTATACCAAGGCTTCTCTCGCTCTTTGTTGTGGTGCTTGTGCTCTCTGCTGCCGCTATACTGCGTGACGGCAAGCTCTTCGGACATGACTTGAGACATGATGTGCAAGCCACGTCTGCTGCTGTAGCTGTCAACAGCGACACGCTATCAGTTCTGCCAGACGGGGCAATAGTAGTAAATACCAAGCCCCTTGCCAAGGATATTCAGGGCTATGGCGGACCTGTTCCGCTGCGCCTGCATATCAGCAGAGATGGGGTGGTGACCGCTATCAAGGCGGAGCCTAATGCCGAGTCTCCCGACTTCTTCGAACGTGCAAAGACGTTGCTCGCCCGATGGCAAGGCAAGAGCGTTGACGAGGCAATGGCAGAGAAGGTGGATGCCGTGTCGGGTGCTACATTCTCGTCAAAGGCAATAATAGCCAACGTGCAGCGTGGACTCGCCTACGCCAAGCAAAAGCAGGCTATAGGCAATGCCTCGGATGATGCGTCGGAGGTGGCAGCCGACGCTTCGCTGAAAGGATGGACTGTTGGTGGCATTGCGGCTGTTGTGGTGGTGCTGTTGGGAGCTATTGTCCCGCTCTTCTCCAAGAGTCGTCGTTGGCATTATGTGCAGCTTGCGCTTAATGTCGTGATGCTTGGTCTATGGACGGGCACATTCGTGTCCTACGCTCTCTTTATGCGTCTCTTTGCGGGAGGCGTAAGCATGTCGGTGCTTGCCACGCTTGCCGCTCCGCTGCTTATGGTTTTTGTGGCTTTGATTTATCCGTTGTTAGGTAAGCCCGGACATTATTGCGCCCATGTGTGTCCGTTTGGCTCGGCTCAGGAACTTGCAGGAAAAGTAACCAGACGCAAGCCTCGTATGTCGCCACGGTTGAACAAGACGCTGATAACATTCCGCAACCTTCTTTGGGGTGTGCTTATGGCATTGATGCTAACTGGTACATGGACGGCATGGATGGATTATGAGCTGTTCACGGCATTCCTTTATACATCGGCATCCATGTGGGTGATTGTGCTTGCCTTGGCGTTCCTGGTGCTGTCGGTGTGGGTGCCGCGACCGTATTGCAGGTTTGTATGTCCTATGGGAACGCTTTTGAGGAATTAGGAGTTTTGAATTTTAAATTTTTAAATTATGAATTTACAGAATAAGTCGATAGTATTGAATATAGTGCTTGCTGTGGTTGTAGTGGTGCTTGGCGTGCGTTTGGTGTCGGGAGAAACCTCTACAGAGAACACAGCAAGCGAGTTGAAAGTGGTGAATGCGGAGCAGGCTGTGCTTGACAATATAGCCACCCGCACAAGCATACGCAATTATGAGGCGCGTAAGGTGCAGAAGGAGAAGATAGAGAAAATGCTTCGTGCGGCAATGGCGGCACCTACGGCCATGAACAAGCAGCCGTGGCATTTCGTAGTTGTCGACAAGCGTGATGTTCTCGATGCTCTTGCCGAAGTAAACCCCTATGCGAAGATGCTCAAGAAGGCTCCGCTTGCCATTGTGGTGTGTGGCGATACCGACAAGATGATAGAGGGTGGCGGACGCGACTTCTGGATTCAGGACGCATCGGCAGCCACCGAGAACCTTCTGCTTGCCGCACATGCCATGGGACTGGGAGCAGTATGGACTGGAGCTTATCCATCAGAGGAGCGTTGCAAGGGAATAAGCGTTGCTCTGTCGTTGTCCGACAACCTTATACCCCTCAACATGATTGTCATTGGTTATCCGGCGGAGAATCCGCAACCTAAGGAGAAGTTTAAAGAAGAAAACATCTCGTATAATGTATGCGAGGATTGATATATTCTGACGATTTGTCAATAGTTTCTGACGATTTGTCTTGTATACTGTCAATATTTCTTACTATTTAACACTTGAACCTCCTTTTATGGTATTGGCATGTAAGTTGCATAATGTACAGTGCAAGCCGAGAGCAAGAAGCTTGAGGCAAGCGTAATAAAACAACGATAAATAAAAAATAAATAGGAGGTTTTTGATATGTTACCAGTAATGAGAAATTCTTGGATGCCTGAAGTTTTCAATGACTTTTTCGACACTGACTTTATGCCACGTACAAATGCTACGGCACCGGCAATCAACGTTAAGGAGACCGAACACGACTATACCGTGGAGCTTGCAGCCCCTGGCATGAAAAAGGACGATTTCAACATCAATATCGACAACGACGGCAACCTGCACATCAAGATGGAGCAGAAGAACGAGAAGAAGGACGAGAACAAGAAGGAGCACTATCTGCGCCGCGAGTTCTCTTACTCAAAGTTCGAACAGACGCTTATCCTTCCTGATGATGTCGACAAGACAAAGATTGCAGCCAACGTCAACGATGGAGTGTTGACTGTAGACCTTCCTAAGGTTGAGACGAAGGAAGAGAAAGCATCTCGTCAGATTGAGGTGAAATAAAGTATAAGCAATAAATTTGATGCCCTGCTTCGCCCGTTCAGTGGAACGTGTGGAGCAGGGCATTTTTTGTTTATGGCATTTTATATATCCGTTTTGTAAATTTATTGCATTTCTCATTGTTCATTAACAAATTTTTTATAGATTTGCAATCTATAATAACCTACAAGGTCTATACGCCCAAACATTACTTATAACAATAAATGACATACAAATGAAAACAATTTCAATTTCCATTCTATTATTACTTGGCTTCACCTCTACTATTTCTGCCCGCCAACGCACCAATGTCGAAAAGACAGCCATTGCCCTGCAAATACTTGGTGGCAATAATGGCACACGCTCGTCAGTCAATCCTTCCTCACCGCTACGCACGCTTGCCTCTACCAAGGGCTATACTGTGATAGGCAGGGCAGAGGGTGGTTTTGCAATAGTGAGCAACGACGATGCTAATGAGGCTGTTGTGGGCTATTCTACAACGGCCACCTTCGATGCCTCTCAGCCTGCCCTCGCATGGTATCTTGATGCTGCCAACGACGTTTTACTCTCTTCATCCTTTAGGACAGTAAAGCGCACGGCAATACCTGATGACTGCAAGACGAATGTGCCGGCATTGATGAAGTCGCAATGGAGCCAAGACGACCCCTATTGGTATATGTGCCCTAAGGAGAAGAGCGGCAAAAAATGCTATACGGGTTGTGTGGCCACGGCTATGGCTCAGGTGATGTACTACTACAAATATCCTGATACGGGTATGGGTGGCTCGGCATCCGTTAAATGCGACGGTATGAAGTATACAGTCAATTTCGCATCGTCTAAATACGATTGGGCAAGTATGCTCGACACATATGTCTACGGTGGAAGTTATAGTGTAATGCAGAAGCAAGCCATAGGCAGGATAATGTACGACTGTGGTGTGGCAGTCAGCATGAACTATAGTTCCACATTTAGTGGAGCAAATTTAAAGAACGTGCCAGCTGCCATGACCGACCATTTCGGCTACATTGCCCAATATTATGGCTACAAAGAGAACTATTACGAGAACTACAAGTACGATTTCGACAAGTGGAACCAGACCGTTTATCGCGAGTTGAGTGCTGGCCATCCCATCATTTATGCTGGCTTGTCTGTCAAGCAGGGCAACAATAACCAGAGTAATCATGCTTTTATAATAGATGGTTATGACAATAATGGCTACGTGCATGTCAACTGGGGCTATGGTGGACTTGGCGATGGAATCTTCGACATCAATCTGCTTCAGCTCAAGATAGAAGGCAGCTATGACGAGGAATACAAGTGGTATCAGCAAATGGTTGTGGTTCATCATCCCGATGCAGGCGAGATAAAATACGACCTCGACCGTATCTACACATCCATAGAGTCGGTTGAGACTGACGGTACAGATGCTACGAACGCTCCAGTACGTGTTTACGATACTGCGAGCAGATTGTTGCAGACATCCACTAAATCTACATTCAATCCTTCGGAAATAAAGAAGAGTGGAGTGGTAGTGGTGCGCGAAGGCAGCAAGTCGAGAAAGATGATTGTAAGATAGATGTTGCTTTTATTTCACGGTTTACAGCGACGACAGTCCAAAGCATGCTGTGAAGAAATAGCTATTAGCATAAAGGAGGTCGGGCGAAAAACTGCCCGACCTCCTTTATCCTTATTTGTATTCGTGAATTGGCAACTCGCCATTGAGTGCGCCAAGCGCGTTGAAGGCGAGCGACTCCATTTCGCCCTCGCCTGGCAACACAACAACAGGAGCAAGAAACTCCACTTGTTTTCTGATTTCCTCCACACAGTACTTGCTGTAGGCAATGCCGCCCGTGAGGATGATGGCTTCGGCCTTGCCCCACAGAGCCACAGCCATGGCGCCAATCTGCTTCGACACGGTGTAGAGCATAGCCTCGAGCACCTCGCGGTAGGGCTCCTCGCCAGCCTCGGCGCGGTGCGAAATCTCCTTCATGTCCTTTATGCCCAAGAGAGCTTGGCAACCGCCATAGCCGGCGAGCATCTTCATGATTTGCGACTGAGTGTACTTGCCCGAGAAACAAAGGCGCACAAGTTGGTCGGCAGGCAGAGTACCCGAGCGTTCGGGTGCTATAGGACCCTCGCCGTTGAGTGCGTTGTTCACGTCGATAACCTTTCCGAGGTGGTGGGCCGACACGCAGATGCCGCCACCGAGATGGGCCACGATGATGTCCATGTTCTCATACACCTTGCCGCAGGTCTTGGCGTATCGTCGTGCGGCAGCCTTAGCGTTGAGGGCGTGGAAGATAGACTCGCGCTTCATGAAAGGCAGACCAGTATAGCGTGCGCGTGTCATCATCTCGTCCACCACCACGGGGTCGGCCATGAAAGCCGGGCATCCACACTCGCGTGCTATGTCGTCGGCAATGAGTGAGCCGAGGTTGCACACGTGCTGATGGCGGGCGTGGTGAAGGTCGTGCTTCATAAGCTCGTTCACGGCATACACGCCACCGTGGAGCGGCTTGAGCAAACCGCCTCGGCCAATCACCGCGTCAAACTTTAATGGAATGCCCGCCTCGTGGAGCATGTTAATGACGAAGTTCTTGCGGTATTCATACTGGTCGTCCACCGTCATGAACTTGTCAATCTCTTCTTGCGGGTGCAGACCGTCTGAAGTCCACACAGCCTTGTCGTCCTCGTATACAGCCACCTTGGTAGAGGTGCAGCCGGGATTAATGACGAATATTCTTTTCATAGCAAATGTTTTTTCGCTTTTCAGTTTTCAAATTTCGTTATTTTCACTCTTCGTTCTTCACTTCCTTGCCGCTTTCATGCATGCCACGGCCAATGAGTAGAACTTCGAGTCGGCAGAGTCGGCGCGCGATGTCACCACAACTGGCGCTGTTGTTCCGGCAAGCATACCGGCCACTGTGGCGTGGGCGAAGTAGGTGATGGTCTTGTAGAAGGTGTTGCCAGCCTCGATGTCGGGGAACAGAATAATGTCGGCGTTGCCCACAACAGGTGAGGCTATGCCCTTGATGGCTCCGCTCTCAGCGTCGCAGGCAGTCTTCACGTCCATTGGTCCGTCGATGTGAACATCACCATAGCGGCCTTCGGCAGCCAACTTCTTTACATCCTGATAAGAGATGGTGATAGGGAATTTCTCGCTTATCTTTTCGGTGCAATGAGTCAGGGCAATGCGTGGAGTGGTAGCTCCGGTTATGCTTCGCCAAGTCTGTGTTATGTATGTTGTCACGGCATCGAGCTGTTCGGTGGTGGGGAAGGGGATAACTGCTGCATCCGAGAAGAAGAGCAATCGGTTCATGCCCGGAATCTCAGCCACGGCAATATGCGTGAGCACGCTGCCCTTCACGAGAATACCATGTTCCTTGTTGAGTACGGCACGCAGCAAGTTGTCGGTGTTGAGCGAACCCTTCATCAGCACGTCGGCTCTGCCCTCGCGCACTTCCTGCACGGCCTTGCGTGCGGCATCGTCATCGTCGGCGGCGTCAACGATTCTTGCATGATCGGGATAGTCGGATACAAGACGTTGGGCAATGGACTGCTTTCCGTCCACAGCAACAAGTATAAACTCAGCAAAGTTTTCACATATGCTTCGCTCAATCACTTCCTCGGTGTGTGAATCAGCAGGAGAAGCCACAGCCACCGTCACGCGCTGTCCAATTGAGCGCAGCCTTTCGGGCAAGGTTTTGAAGTTAACAATAGGGTCCATTTTTATATGTTTTAGGTTTTATTTTTGAGTTGTTAGTATTGCTCAAATGTTGTTTTAATGTGCAATGTCTGTGGCAAAGGTATCAGAATTTGGTTGATTGACAAAGATTTTTATTCACATTTTTATGCCGAATGTGCAATTATAGTAGTTTACGTGAGAAATTGACCAATGAATAGGAAATATAAAAGAGTAAAATCAGGTTTTATATAATGTTTTACGGCTACATTGTTCTGTCTTTTACCGAAAGCTACAATGGTTTTATATTCTCCGAATGGTATATAAATCCGTTTTTATATACTTAAATAGCCAAAAACTCCTTTGAGCGAAAACTTTTAACAAAGAAAGAGTTTCCCTTTGGCCTTTTTTGTCTACCTTTGCAATTCAAGAAGCAAATAAAGCTTGCAGTTTATGCAAAAATAGACGCAGAAGCAACAACAAAATCAACGATATGGATAAATTTAGTATCTTTCGTACGACAGTATTGTCTGCCATTTTTGTCCTCGTCCAGCCTCATGAGGCAAGAGCCGAAGGCAAGTTCGTGCCATTCAAATATGGCGATTTCGATACGTGGGTAACACGTCAGATACATGAGTCGGCTGTGATAGGCGGCAAGACCAAGACGCTCTATGAGATAGGTCCCAACAAGGCCCTCTCGGGCAACAATCCTTACGTGAATCTTGGAGGCTCGCCGTGGGGCACGAGCAACGTCATGGCAAAGGTTATGGGCGTTGTGAAGACCAACAACTCGGTTTATCGCGACACTCATGGTTTGGGCTATTGCGCCAAGATGCAGACCCATATTGAGACATGCAAGGTGCTTGGCATGATGAACATCAAAGTGCTTGCGGCGGGAAGCATCTTCCTGGGCGACATGAAGGAACCCATTACCGGCACCAAAGACGGACCCAAAGCCTTGAACTGGGGCATCCCCTTCAACCATCGTCCCAAAGCCTTGCGCTACGACTATAGGGTGCAAGTGCCAGGCACTAAGACCCGCATACGCCAAAACGGATTCTCCAAGGCTACCACCGTGGCAGGTCAGGACTATTGCATCACCGTGCTCTATCTGCAACGCCGCCACGAGGATGCACAGGGCAACATCACGGCTCAGCGCGTGGGTACAATTGTAATCAAGTATGGCAAGACCACCAACGGATGGATCAACGCCGCAACCTACGAGATACACTATGGCAACATCACCGCCAAGCCTTTCTACGACGCCTCTACAATGGGGCTGCGCTCCGTCGACTATGCCCGCAATTCCAAGGGTAAGAGTGTCATTGTGCGCGAGACGGGATGGGCAGCAGCCGACGCCACTCCCACACATCTTATTCTGCAATTTTCGTCGAGTCACGGCGGTGCCTATGTAGGAACCGTTGGCAATACATTCTGGGTTGACAATGTTGGATTAGTTTACTAAAAGCTCAATACTAAAAATATGAAGTTCTACACAACATTCTTGCTCCTTCTCTCAGTCGTCTCAATGCGTGCGGAAGAGAAGGCCGACACGGTGCGGCAGGTGGAAAAGCGTGGCTTTGTCACCCGACTGCTCGACTACTTTAACGACGCCAACAAGGAGAAGAAGAACAAGCGTTTTGACTTCAGCGTAATCGGTGGCCCGCACTACAGCACCGACACCAAGCTGGGCTTGGGACTTGTGGCAGCTGGGCTCTACCGCTCCGACCCCAACGACACCTTGCAACCACCAAGCAATGTGTCGCTCTTCAGCGATGTGTCGACCGTAGGGTTTTATATGCTCGGAGTGCGAGGCACTCATATTTTTCCTGGCGACCGCCAACGCATCGACTATACCACATATTTCTATTCATTCCCCTGCGACTTTTGGGGCATGGGCTACGTCATGGGCGACGACGAAAGCAACCAAAGCGACATGAAGCGTTGGCAGGCGCAGATAAAGGCAAGCTGGCTGTTCGGCACAGCCGACAATCTGTTCATAGGTCCGACGATGGCATTCGACTACATACGCGGAACAAAAATCGAGCGACCAGAGTTGCTCGAAGGACAACGACACAAAACTTACAATATAGGAGCCGGATTCACCGTGCTCTATGACACACGCGACAATCTCACAGCCCCTAAGAAGGGAGTATACCTGTCGCTGCAACAAATCTTCCGCCCGCGTTTCATGGGCAATAAGCATGCCTTCTCGACCACTGACCTTCGCACAAGCGGCTATCTACCTCTTTGGAGCGGAGCAACCTTGGCAGCCGACTTCCGCACATTGCTCAACTTCGGCAATCCCTCGTGGGGCATGATGGCGTTGCTCGGCAACAGCTACTCCATGCGAGGCTACTATGAGGGACGCTACCGCGACAAGCACAAGATGGAGACGCAGATAGAATTGCGCCAGCATGTGTGGAAGCGCAACGGCATTGTGGTATGGGTAGGAGCCGGAACCGTGTTCCCAAAGTTCAGCGAAATGCGGATTAGCCACGTGCTGCCCAACTACGGACTTGGCTACCGCTGGGAGTTCAAGAAGAACGTGAACGTGAGGCTTGACTACGGTTTTGGCAAAGCCGGACAAAGCGGATTCATATTCAATATCAACGAAGCCTTCTAAGGCTTCTACTTTTTAGAACCTGATTATTTCGGAAATAATAACATTAACATATAAATAATGGAATTGAACAAGAACCTGATCTTGACGTTGCTCGCGACGGGCATGAGTGCAAACACGTTTGCAGCCAACGATTCTAACCCTGATGTAGTGGAGACACGCCGCGACACGCTCAAGCTGAGCGAGGTGGTGGTAGTGGGCTACGGCAAGATGCGCCGTAAGGATGTGACAAGCTCCATCACCACCATACAGTCGTCCGACCTCAATCAGGGTGTCTACACATCGCCTGCCCAGCTGCTGCAGGGCAAGGTGCCAGGTCTCACCGTGAGCAATAGCGGCGACCCCAACGCAGACCCATCCATCACTCTGCGCGGAGCCTCTACCTTGCGCACGGGTGCTGCCATGGAGCCTTATTATATAGTCGATGGTGTGCCAGGCGTCGACCTCTCTCTTGTGGCTACCGACGACATAGAGTCGATAGACATCCTGCGTGACGCCACAGCCACAGCCATCTACGGCTCGAAGGCAGCCAACGGCGTAATCATCGTGACAACCAAGCACGGACATGCAGGCTCAGCCCACGTCACCTACAACGGCTACATGGCCGTGGAGAGCGTGGCAAAGAATCTCGACCTTGCGTCAGCCGCCGACTTGCGTGCCTATGCCCAAAAGAATGGCTTTGAGCTTACCAACGACATGGGAGCCAATGTCGATTGGCAGAAGGAGGTGGAGCGCACGGGCATCTCCCACAATCATAATCTTGCTGTATCGGGCGGCAACGCACGTTCGGGCTACAATGTGTCGCTCAATTATCTCAACCACGAGGGCGTGATACGCTCTTCTGAGATGGAACGTTTCGGAGCACGCGCGCTTGCACATTCAAAGGTGCTCAAGGACCACCTGCAGTTGTCGCTTGGAGTGAACGCCAGCCAGACTACAAAGAAGGGTATCGAGGCTCAGGAGCATGGTGTGAGTGTTACCGATGCCATGGTGTATTATTCGCCCTGCCAGCCGGTGCGCAACAACGACGGCTCATGGAGCGAGTCGACAAGCACCACACAGTACTACAACCCGATGTCGATGATCAGCGAGGACACCCGACAGACCATCTACCGACGTATGCAGATAACCGGAAAGGCCGACCTCAACCTGCTGAAAGATCTCACATGGAGCGCACAGTATTCATACATGTACGACCAGAACGTGCTCTCGGAATACCACTCTACAAAGTCGCAGATTGTGAAGACCAACGGCCAGGCCAAGCGCTCCACCTACATGAACAACAAGGAAGTGTTTGAGACCTTCGGCAACTACACGCATTCCTTCCCCGGCTACCACCGCGTGGGAGCCATGATAGGCTACTCGTGGGAGCAGAGCAACCAGGACGATGGATTCGGACTTACCGTAAAGGACTTCTACAACGACGCTGTGAAATACTACAACCTCACATACGCCAACCAAATCGACGGCATGGACGGAGTGGAGAGTGGGGCAGAGTCTACCTTGCGCATGATTTCCTTTTATGGACGACTCAACTATTCCTACGCCTCGCGCTACAATCTTCAGGCAACGCTTCGCCGCGACGGTTCCTCGGCATTCGGCAAGAACAACCGTTGGGCTACGTTCCCCTCTATCTCGGCAGCATGGCGCATTGGCGAGGAAGAGTTTGTGCGCAATCTCGACATCTTCTCCGACCTTAAGTTGCGTGTAGGATATGGCGTGAGCGGCAACTCGCTCGGCTTTGACGCCTATTCAGCTCGCCGCACATACGGAGTGAGCGGATGGTTCCAGTATACCGATGCCAACGGAGTGACCACCAACAAGCACACTCTCGCCGCTACCAACAACTCGAATGCCGACCTGAAATGGGAGCGCACGGGAATGTTCAACATCGGATTGGATTTCGGATTCTTCAACTCGCGCCTAACCGGTACCATCGAGTATTACGACAAGCGCACGTCCGACCTCATCTACTATTACCCCGTGTCGACCAACCGCTATCCCTACGGCACAATGACAGCCAACGTGGGCGACATCTCCAACCGAGGAATAGAGCTTACCATCAACGCCATTCCCGTGCAGAACGAGGACTGGCAATGGACCACATCGCTCAACCTCTCGCACAACCGCAACCGTGTGGAGAAACTATCCAACGCTGCCTTCTCCGTGAAGTATCAGGACCTTGGTTATCCTTGGATTGCGGGCAACACGGGTGTGGCTGTGCAGCGACTCATGGAGGGCAGCCCGATAGGACAGTTCTACACCTATGAGTATGCAGGACACGACGAAAACGGAATATCACAGTTCTGGGTGCACGACCCCGAGACAGGCAAGCGTACTGGCGAGAAAACCATCAAACCCACCGACACCGACCGCGCAAAGACAGGTTCGGCTCAGCCTAAGCTGACGATGGGTTGGACCAACAATCTCTCGTACAAGAACTGGACTCTCAACCTCTTCTTCCAAGGTGTGTTTGGTAACAAGATATTCAACGCCATGCGTGCTCAGTATAATGGAGTGGCACTCATCACACAAGGCAAGAATGTGTTCCGAGAGGCACTCACCGACCAGAACTATGGCGACGTCAACTCGCAGTCGCCTTCCGACCGCTACATAGAGAATGGCTCCTTCCTGCGACTTTCGTCGATGACGTTGAGCTACGACTTTGGCAAGCTGAACGGATGGGTGGAGAACCTCTCGATGTACGCCACGTGCAACAACGTGTTCACGCTCACCTCATACAAGGGTTCCGACCCAGAGGTTTCGCTCGGCGGACTCACTCCGGGTGTGGACTGGCGCAAGGACTATTATCCGCACACACGCACATTTATGGTGGGCATGAAAGTTAATTTCTAAAGAGACAAACAAAAAGTAACAGCAATGAAAAAGTCAATACTTTTCGCACTCGCATCCTCTGCCCTTGTGCTTGCCACAAGCTGCACCGACCTGGATGTGGACGTGAAATCAAAATATACCGACTATCCTACGGAGTCGGAAGTTGCCTTGGAGGCAAAGATGGCTGACGTTTACTACGCCTTCCGACAGCAGCTTGGCGACAACTACAACCGCACCCAGACATTCGCTTCGGACGAGGCAGCGGGCATCAGCTTCGACGGCGACTACTACGACAATGCCGAGAATGTGAACCCTACGCTGCATAACTTCAAGCCCGACAACACTCCGCTGAACTATTGGACCG
Organism: uncultured Prevotella sp.; assembly: GCA_934230115.1. GTDB lineage: Bacteria > Bacteroidota > Bacteroidia > Bacteroidales > Bacteroidaceae > Prevotella. The sequence goes on from CAKQEI010000031.1 coordinate 12,869, forward strand.
ACCTTGCTTCGGGCATAACCAAGTGCAACCAGGTGATAAAAGACCTTGGCGACAACGCCAAGCCAGAGCAGGTGGCTCCGGCACGTGTGATGCGTGCCTTCTATCACTTCATACTCATGGACAGCTTCGGCGATGTGCCCGTGCTCGACCGTTTGCCCGACGATGGCGAGGCTGTGGAGCGCAAGCCGCGTGGCGAGGTGGCACGATTCATCGAGAAGGAGATAAAGGAATGTTTGCCCATGCTCACCAAGTCGGTGAATGCAGCCACCTACGGCAAGCCTACCTACTGGATGGCTGAGGCTCTGCTCGTGAAACTCTACATCAACTGGGGAGTATATACGGCTGCCAACGTGGCCGACTACGACGCTGCCACGACACGCAACGAGAAGCTCGACGAGTGTGTGAAATATTGCGACGACATCATCAATAGTGGCGTGTTCGATCTCTCTGACGCCTATCGCAAGAAATTCCTCTACGACAACGGCCAGCAGATTAAGGACTTCATCTATGCCATGCCTTATGACAAGGTGAACGCCACGGGCATGCGCTACGGTCGCTACCGCACCTTCCGCAAGGTGGACAACGGCGACTCTATGGGCTATCTTGGCGGCAAGATGAACAACTCGTGCGCAGGCATTTGTGCCATGAACGAGGAGTTTGCCAATCTCTTCACTCTACCTGGCGACGACCGCAGCGAGACTGTCCTTGGTGCCACAACCGATGGCAAGGTGTTCATCCACGATGCCCTCACGGCGGTTGCCACCTCGCAGCCTTACATCTACAAAGGTGAGCAGCTCACGCTCTCCAAGAGTATAAGTCTGAAGGACGACAGCGAGACATCGCGTCAGCAAATCAACTGTGGAGCCAACGGCAAGGGATGGAGTCAGGGCTACCGCTCGCTGAAGTTCTATCCCAACCCCAACGAGTATTCGATGTACAAGCGCAACCAGAGCAACGACGTGCCTATCTTCCGTCTGGCTGACATCATCCTCACCAAGGCTGAGGCTCTGCTGCGTGGCGCAAATACTACAAATGCTGATACTCCGCAGACGCTGCTCAATCAGATACGCTCTTATGTGCATGCTCCCCAGTTTGCCGGCACGCCAACGTTGCAGGATATCCTCGACGAGCGTGGACGCGAGTTTGTTGACGAGAACTGGCGCCGCAACGACATGATTCGCTTCGGAACATTCGAGAGCGAGTATGGCTTCCACCGCAAGGGCTTCCCCGGCGCACGCTTCGACAAGTCGTGCCGAATACTTCCGGTGCCTAAGGATATAATGGAGGAGAACCAGAACTGGGAGCAGAACGAGGGATACTAATGGAATCATCAGTATGTGTTCATATTTATCTTTATATATGAGCGGCAATCTGTAGGATGGTATGTAAAGAAAAAAACACCCGATTGTTGGCCTGGCGCAGCAAAGCACCACTAAGCCAACAATCGGGCGATAAACAGAAAAAACATTGGGAAAATGTCCTGAATTCATCCCGAATGAATCCCGAAGGCATCCCGAATGAATCCCGAAGGCATCCCGAATGAATCCGCAAATTTTAAAACCTACAGTTTATGTTTAAAATGCTAAATATTCTACGCTCTCCGCGTATTCTCTTTTTCTACGCCGTCCTTGGCCTGCTTGTGCCCAATGTGGCTTTATGCTTCACCGAGCAGATGCCGCTGATGGCGTGTGCAGCCAACGTGCTTCTTCCTTTCTTTGTCTACACCATCCTTATGTCGCTGTCGGTAAAGATGGGGCGAGAGGTGTGGGTGTTGTTCCTGATAGTGTTTTTTGCAGCCTTTCAGCTTGTGCTCATTTATCTTTATGGAAGTGGCGTGATAGCCGTCGACATGTTTCTGAATCTCGTTACAACCAATCCCGGCGAAGCTTTTGAATTGCTCGACAATCTTGTGCCAGCCGTAGCAGGCGTGTTTATATTGTATCTGCCGTTGCTCACAATCGCTGCCGTGCAATGGACCAAGGGGATAAAGGCTGAGGAGAAGTTTTGTGTCCGTTGGCGTCGCAGGTCGATGTGTGGCATAGTTGTGTCGGCTGTGTTTACTGCAGCATGTTATTTCTGCTACCCCAAGGGAAACGAGAGCAAGGGCAAGTTTGAGTATCGCGTGGAGGACAACATGTATCCCGTGAACGTGTTCTACAATTTAGGCCTTGCCGTGCATGAGAGTTATCTGTCGGCACATTACAAGGAGAATGTCGCTGGTTTCCGCTTTAATGCCCGTTCCACGCATGATAAGGAATCTAAGGAGATTTATGTGCTTGTGGTAGGCGAGACAGCCCGCTCGCGCAACTTCCAACTCTATGGTTACAACCGTCCCACCAATCCCGAACTCTCGAAGGAGTCAGGACTACTTGTGTTCCGTGATGTGCGCTCGCAGTCGAACACTACCCACAAGAGTGTGCCGATGCTTCTGACAGCAGCCACAGCCGAGGACCACAACCGCCTGTATCATGAGAAAGGAATAATAGCCGCCTTCCGCGAGGCAGGTTTCTATACTGTTTTTTTCTCTAACCAGCAACCCAACCATTCGTATATTGATTACCTTGGCGAGGAAGCCGATGAGCATGTGTTTATAAGAGATGCGAAGAAAGTGTTGGCAAAGGACGCTAAAGGGAAGAATAGAAAAGACGTTATGTTTAGCGACGAGCAGTTGCTGCCTTATTTCGAGAATGCTTTAAGGAAAGGCCACAAGAAATTGTTTGTTGTTCTTCACATGTACGGTTCGCATTTCAACTACCGCGACCGTTATCCGCAGTCGCGTGCCCGTTTCATGCCCGACACTCCTACTGAGGCAAAAGCCGAGAACCGCCAACAGTTGCTCAATGCCTACGACAACACAATATTGCAGACCGACTATATACTCGCCACAATCATCCGTCGTCTACGCCTTGAGAAATGTTCATCGGCATTGCTGTACACTTCCGACCACGGCGAGAACATCTTCGACGACACTCGCCGTTTGTTCCTTCATGCCTCGCCTCGTCCTTCGCAATACGATACGGATGTGCCGCTGCTTGTATGGATATCGGCTGAATATGAAAGTGAGTATCACTCTGTTGTGGATGGCATGAAGAATAATCTTAAAAAGGGAGTGCAGAGTAGCGCTTCTGTATTCCCGACTGTGCTGTCGGTGGCAGGCATAGAAACAAGAGCACGTGTCAATAGCCTATCGCTCTGTAATCCGAAATATAGGCTTGGCGTAAGGCATTATCTTAATGACCATAATAAGGCGGTGCCAATAAGTATGTATGGCATAAAATAAAAGGAGTCAAGAGTTAGAATTCTAACTTTCGACTCCTTAACTTCTGACTTTTTTTACTTCTGATCCACCACTTCTACAATCGGGTTTCCAGTAGAAGCGTCAGGAGTCTGAATATGTAGCATAGAGCAAACAGTCGGGGCCGTGTCAACCATGAATGTTGGCTTGTTGGTCTTGCCCGGCTTGATGTGCCAGCCCATGAACACGAGAGGGATGTGAGTGTCGGCATGGTTCCAAGCGCCGTGGGTAGAACCGTAGAAGTCCTTGCCTACATTCCAGTCGAAATAGTTGGCCTTAGCCATTACATAAATCTCGCCGGTGCGTCCGTGGAAATATCCATTCACAACACGCTCGCGCAGCCATTGTGGAATAGGAGCTGTTGCAGCCTTCTCACATTCAAAGGCAGCTATGACGTTGGAGTCCTTCTGAATCTCGTCGACGACGGCAGCCTTCACCTTGCTCTCGCAGAGATTGTTGTTGGCGATAAGCTCGTGATTGATGTAGAGGCTGAAGCCGATGGCATCCTTTACGTACTTGCCCTCAACGCCAAACTTAGCCGAAAGCGCCTCGTTCACCTTCTTCACAGCAGCACCCTTGTCCCATGAGCCGCCAGGCAACTTATGCTCACGCATAGAATTGGGGTTGTGTGTTCCGCCGTGGTCGGCTGTGAGGAAGAGCAGATAATTGCCCTTGCCCACCTGCTGGTCGAGCGCGTCGAAGAACTTCTTCATGTCGCGGTCGAGCGTCAAGAACACTTCCTCATTCTCCTTGCCAGGCGAGAGCCATGTGCCAGTCTGATGTGAGATGGCGTCTGTAGGCGAGATGCTCACGCAGAGCATGTCGGTAGTACCGTTCTGTCCGAGATTCTCAGCCTTGAGGATAGTCTCGGCAATACCGAATGTGGCAGTCACGCCGTCGGCATGTGTCTTGGGGTCGTAGCCCTGCTTCATGCCCAGCTGCTTGTTAAACTTAACAACATAGTCGGGCAGCTTGTCCATATAGTAAGAGCTGGTGATGAATCCAGCCACCGACTTGTCGTACCAGAAAGCACCATTTGCAGCATGGCCTGCGGGCAGGATGGCAGCGCGGTCCTTTATGGCAACACCATACACCTTGGCCTTGAAGTCGGTGGCAGCGCGTAGCATGTCGCCGATAGTAGTGCTGAGCATGTTGCATGGCGACATATTGCCAGCTTTCGACTTTGTGCCAACACCCTTCACGTTAGGGTCGTCGCAGCAATAGATGCGCTTGCCGTTGAGGTAGAAGTCGTTTGCGGCGATGCCGTTGGTGGCAGGCCCCGCACCAGTATAGATGCTTGCATGGCCCACGCCTGTGACAGTAGGCACATAGTTGAGCATCTGGTTCTCGCAAGAGAAACCCTCGCTCAGAAGTCGCTTCATGCCGCCCTCACCATACTTGTCGTAGTAGTAATACAGATAGTCCCAGCGCATCTGGTCGACCACAAGGCCCACAACGAGCTTCGGACGTTCAATCTGTGCCGATGCCATAATTGCCACACAGCACATCAATACTGAAAGAATAATTTTCTTCATTCCGTAGAAATTTTTTTATTTAGATTGTTGAAATGTTTGTTTCAACGCAAAGGTAGCAATAAAAATCCGCCATGACCCCCAAAACTACAAAAAACAAGCCTTTTTCTTTGGCATTTCATAAAAATGTCGTACTTTTGGCACATAAAGAACACTAAAAACCAAGATATCGCTATGGAAAAAAAGATAACACAAGAGAATTTCGAGGATACTTACGTCGACAGTATCGAGTTGGAACGCATCGACAAATTCGTATGCGACGAAATGGCGCGGCAGATACACCGCTACATCAAGGCTATGAAAGGCTCTAAGGCTATCATGCTGAAGTTTGAGGAGCAGCTTGCCACACTCTCCATCCCGGAGAAGGAGAAGGCGATAGCACGCTACATCGACCTCAACCGCAAGGTGTTGTCGGGACTCGACTTCAAGATTGTTCTCGCCAGAGCCATGGCAAACTATTGCGACACGTTTGCCTATCTTATTGAGCTTGTGAACAACAAGCGCAAGATGGTGTTTTATCTCAACCGCATACGCGAGAAATACGAGCAGTATCACGAGGTGTTTGAGGACAACGGTAAGTTTGGCATCAAGGACCATCAGGGCAACACGCTCATTCCTGCTCATTATGACTTCCTGCGTACACCTTATGTATATGTCGACGACCTGCGCACGCTGCCCGTAATAGCTCAGCGCGACGGCAAGATGGGACTTATCCTGCCCGACGGCAAAGAGACTGTTGTCGCCGACTTTGTGTATGACGACATCTCATTGCGCGACGAGCCTCCGTATTTCGAGGCTTGGAGTAATGGTGAGGCAACATTGATAGAGGCATAAATGATGATGAACGAAGAATCGAGAGACGAACAATACATGCGCCGTTGCCTGCAACTGGCACGCAACGGCATGCAAAACGCCAAGCCCAACCCCATGGTGGGAGCCGTGATTGTGGCTGCCGACGGAAGGATAATAGGCGAGGGCTATCATGTGCGTTGTGGAGAGGGACATGCCGAGGTGAACGCTTTCGCGTCGGTACGCCCTGAGGACGAGCCGTTGCTTTCGGAAGCCACGATATACGTGAGCCTTGAGCCTTGCTCCCACTATGGCAAGACTCCGCCTTGTGCCGACCTTATCGTGAGCAAGGGTGTGAAGCGTTGTGTGGTGGGATGTGTCGACCCATTTGCCAAGGTGCAGGGTAGGGGAATACAGAAGTTGCGCGATGCTGGCATAGAGGTGACGGTGGGAGTGCTTGAGGCGGAATGCCGCCAAATAAACAAGCGATTCATCACCTACAACGAGCATCGCCGTCCTTACATAATTTTGAAGTGGGCGGAGACAGCCAACCACTTCATCGACAACCACGGCAAGGCTATCGCCATATCCACTCCGTTCACAAAGATGCTGTCGCACAAGTTGCGTGCTGAGAACGACGCTATTCTTGTGGGCAGAACAACCGACGAGCGCGAGCATCCACAGCTCAATACGCGCGATTGGTCGGGACGCTCGCCGCGTAGAATAGTAATCGACTCGCACAATCCTGCGTTCGAGGGCTTGGACTTCAGCCTGCCAGTATTGCCGCAGATAATGGATTGGCTCTACAAAGAGCGTTGCCAGTCGCTGATTGTGGAGGGTGGACTTGCCACGCTACAGTCGTTCTTGGATGCCGGTTTATGGGATGAGATACGCGTAGAGACTGCCCCAATGACCGTAACCGATGGCACACGCGCTCCCGAATTGCCTTCGGGCATAAAGCTTGTAAGCCAAAAGGATTATGACGGGAATGTGATTAGAACGTATTGTTCGGGAATTTAGAGTGCAAAGACACTTTGACACCATGTCATTTAGGACACATCCGTGTGTTTCTATCTCACGACTAAAAATGCGTTTCCTCGGGTAGAAAATTTTGTTCCCTCCCGAGGAAACAAAAATGTTGCCTGCCGAGAGAGTTAATTTCACTCCTCTTTTTTCTTCATACTGAAATATCCGAATCTGCATCGCAGGCAATCCCTGCGCTCGCAATAGCGTGTGTGCAGCTGAATGAGAGCTTGAGTGTCGGCAGCATTGTCGGCTTTTATTCCGCATTCTTGCCACAGACGTATATGTGTGTTGTCCTCAGGCGGCAAGGCTTCGAGCATTTCTGCGGCACGTGCTATCAGCATCTCGTCCTGCCGGTGGCAACCGTAAGCGTGGAGTATGGGCACAACGGCATTTACCACGAGAATGTCGATGGATGAGGCTGACAGACGCTTGGCATTCTCGCGGCTCTCATTGCCAAAGGTGTAGTGGGTGCGCCAGTATTCGCTCACTTCTGTCTTCAAGGCTTCGCGAATGTCGTTGAGCGTTTTGCATGTGGTTATGCGGCTCAGTTCGGCGCGGCGTGAGCAATACAGTTGAGCGAGTTGCGACAGTCGGATATATGGGAAATTCTGCGGACGCAGACGCAGGAAACGCCATGTTTGCCGAGGCATAGCCGTTAGCGAGAATTTGTGGGAGAGATAGTTCCACTCTTGTTTCAGTTTCATGAAATAAGGATCGGCTGTGGCAGCCGTGCGTTGTCGGTCGTTCATGGCTTCGGTGTCGAGAAGTCCGGCTGAGCCAATAAATAAGGCCTCCACTTGGAAAGGGTCGTCGCGATGGTGGGCCACCTGCATCAGCTGCAACTGTGCCGCCCATTGCTCAAACGCCTCGCTGTTGACTCCGAAGCCGAAGCTGCGGGCTATCGTGGCAAAGAAAGCCTGTTCCCATGAGCCACCCGCCGCCTTGACGCGTTGCTCTATAGCCTTGCATTTGTCGGCAAGCCTTTCGGCACCAAGCGCACTCATCCAAGCGTGTATGGTGATGCCTGGCAGCTGCATTACAGTATCACGGCATGGAGGATAGCGGTCGGCTGCAAGCAGACGTCGGTAGTTCTGCATAACAAACGTCGGTACGTGCAGTTCCATCTGTGGCGGACGCGAGCCATCGGCAGTCACAACATCGGCATCAATAACCTGGGCCACATGCAGCACAACATTATTATATGCAGGGTCGCTGTCGTGAGAGTGCATAAACCAGTCGGCCGACCGTTCGTGTATCTCCACATTGCCCACCCACATGGTGTCGCCAATGCGTAGTTTGGCGTTGAAGAAATCGGGTCCGGCATGGCTGTTGTGCAGTCCAGGGTCGATTACTTCCACAGGCTGTCCGTCGGTGGTGCGTAGCTCTTGGAGCGGAAGGATGCGATGCTTCCATATGTAGTGGAGTAGTTGTTCCATAAGGTTTGTGTGGGTTAGTGTAACGGCAAGTGGGTTGCCGCGTCTTTAGTCTACGGCAAAGTTACGAAATTTATTGGTTGTGAACAAATTGCTAAAGAATTATTGCAAGAAAAATAATTCGTAAATTTTTTCTTATAAAACAACCTTTTTGAAAGTTTATTTGTACTTTTGCTCCCTAACTATAAAACCAATTTACTAAAAAACACTATTATGATTTGTTTAAAGAAATCCATGCTTGGTGCAGCCATTGCACTATTTGCAATGAACACACAAGCTGCAAACGTCGAGACAGAGTTGTCGGCTGCTCACGGCTATGTAGAAACCCTTGACGGAAAGGTAGGGGCAACCGGAATCAGTATTCCTGGCGAAGACCGCGACGCCAACGGACATCCCATGAACAACCGAAGCCTCACGTCATGGACTAATGCCAATGCCTGCGCAGTATATTACTTCCATCATGCCATCAGTACTGCTACCAACGCCATCAAGCTGAATGTGAAGACGGGCGCAACCGTAAAGTTCCGACTGACCATCACTAATCCCAACTCGCCCGCAACCAACGTTATGCAGAAGGAATTCTCGGTGATTGGTACTGGCAAGGATATGGATGTAACCATTGGCGACGCCACATTCAAGCGTCCGGCTTACTACCGCTACCGTCTGGAATGCCTTTCGGGCAACGACAACATCAACAGCATACGAAGCTTCAAGTTCAATTCCTCGTCGTCGGAGGCCCCTTATGCAGCCAACTATCTATCGTCACCCTCTGTGCATCTCACCTCATGGGCGTCTAACGATGCTGCCGCTCCCAAGGGCGACGCTTACGACTGGTGCTTCATGGAGATAATGCTGCCCGAGGAGTCGGATATAGTTGGCACCTACGCCATGTCGCTTGGTGTGCTCAACGGATATATGGGCATACAGATGAACGGTTATACCGACGATGGACAGCCACGCCATGATGTACTCTTCTCGATGTGGGATGACGGCTCAACCGATGAGGACCCCGATCTGCCCGAATATCTGCGTGCAGGAGCCATAGACTGGGATGCGCTCACCACGGTCAACCGTTTCGGCAATGAGGGAACCGGTGTGCAGACCTATCGCAAGGGCCCTTACTGGACACCAGGAATATATGTGCAGTTCATCACCAACTGCCGTCCAGAGACAACATCCTATACAACAAAGGTGGGTGGACAGACTGTGGTGCACGAGCAGCACAACATGCTTGTGTCGGCATGGTTTAATGCGCTCGACGGCAAGGGTTGGCAGTATATGGCTACTGTGCGCAAACGCAACTCGTCGGAACACTTCAGCTCGTGGTATTCATTCCTCGAAAACTATAATGCTGCCACTGGTCAGGCCAACCGCGTGGCTTATTACCGCAACGGCTATGCCCGCTCGCGCTACGACGGCAAGTGGTACAACTGCAACAGCATAGGCTTTGGCAATACCGACGGAGGTAGCGAAGTGGGTGCGAGAAGCGACTTCGGACAGGGCGCGACTGAGAATCCAGCCGACCGCACATTCTTCATGCAGACTGGTGGCTACACATCTACCAATAAGACTGGACGCAGCGTAAAGCTTGCCACGGACAACACACCCGTAGACACCATCAATCTTACTCCGCTCAACGACCGTGTGATTGCTGCCATTGCCAACGAGGAGAAGCGTGCCGAGCAGGACAGACTCTTCACGGAGAATCTGTTCAACAAGACTGGTTGGCAAGCTGTAGACTGCTCATCGGAAGAGACTGTGGGTGAAGGCTCCAACGGCCGTGCGCAGCAGATAGTGGATGGCGACGACAACACCTATTGGCATCCACAATGGTATAGTGCTACAGCCCAGCTGCCTCACTTCATTACTGTCGACATGCTTGAAGTGAAGAATGTGGGTGGATTCCTCATAAAGATGGGCGACAACTCCAACCGCTACATTAAGGCCTACGACATCTATGGCTCTACCGACAATCTCAACTGGACATTGCTCAAGACCGACGACAACGCTCCGGCAAAGTCGTCGTTCCGCGTGATTCTTGACAAAGCGGCCGATATAAGATATTTCAAGCTCCTTGTGCGTGAAACAAGAGCTAATGACGGTCCGTTTGTACGCATCTATGAGGTTGATGTTACTTCGGGAGCTGTTGCTGGCTCTGAGAGTGGAATCCTTCTTCCAAAGGTGGATGAAGGATTACTGCAGGGCGATGTAAAAGCCTATAATCTCGGTGGACAGAAGATAAACGGAGATACCAATGGCATAGTGATAAAGAATGGCAAGAAATATATGCAGAAGAAGTAATAAATATATGCAGAAGAAAGAATAAAAAAAGAATGTAGGATATATGGTTTTCATGCCATACATCCTACATTCTTTCTTTTTATTCTTGAACTTAAGTTATCGCGTTGTCTTAATAGTTCTCACAAGGCTCAGATAAAATATTAGTTAGATTTCTGCCTATGGGCAAAAATGTTTTTGCTTGCTCTCAATCGAACAGCGAAGGCTCCGTAGTGTTGAATCCCGTCATAGGCCGCCCGAGATGCTGATAGGCGAGCGGAGTGACCATGCGTCCGCGCTGTGTGCGCTTGATAAAACCCTCCATGATGAGATAAGGCTCGTAGACTTCCTCAACAGTACCCGTGTCCTCGCCAATGGCGGTGGCAATGGTGCTTACGCCTACTGGTCCGCCACGGAACTTGTCGATGATGGTGAGCAGAATTTTGTTGTCAATCTCGTCAAGTCCATATTGGTCGATGTTGAGAGCCGAGAGCGAGAGGCGTGCAATGTCGCGGTCGATGTGTCCGTTGCCTTTCACCTGGGCAAAGTCGCGCACACGCCGTAGCAGAGCATTGGCAATACGGGGCGTGCCTCGCGAGCGTCGCGCAATCTCTATGGCGGCATCGTCGTCGATAGGCACTCGCATAATCATGGCCGAACGCTTGATAATCTTCTGAAGCATCTCTGGTCCGTAGTACTCCAAATGCAGGTTGATGCCGAAACGGGCTCGCAGAGGAGCCGTGAGGAGTCCGCTGCGTGTGGTGGCGCCCACAAGAGTGAAGGGATTGAGATCTATCTGTATCGAGCGTGCCGACGGACCTTTGTCGATCATGATGTCGATGCGGTAGTCCTCCATAGCCGAGTATAGATACTCCTCGACAACGGGAGACAGGCGGTGGATCTCGTCGATGAAGAGCACGTCGCGCGGCTCAAGCGATGTGAGAATACCTGCAAGGTCGCCCGGCTTGTCGAGCACCGGTCCGCTTGTGATTTTAAAACCTACGCCAAGCTCATTGGCGATAATGTTGCTAAGAGTTGTTTTTCCCAGACCCGGAGGCCCGTGGAGCAGAGTGTGGTCGAGCGGTTCGCCGCGGTATTTGGCAGCCTCCACAAACACCTCAAGGTTGTCCACCACCTTTTGCTGTCCGCTGAAGTCGCCAAAGCGCAGCGGTCGCAGAGCGTTCTCAAAGTCTTTCTCGCCCTTGACCACCTGCTCCTGTCGTATGTCGAAATCTTCTTCCATTTTTATGTTTTTCCGCAAATTTACAAGTTATTTCTGTAAAATGCAAGTATGCTGGCGTGAAAAGCTATTTCAGTTTCAGCATTCTTCCTATAATAAGTCTCTTGTATTGTCGCTTGAAATCGTCGGGCAAAAACGAGTCGTCAATCAATGCCACCCATTTTATCAGAGCCTTGCGAAACTTCTTGGCAATATTCTCAAGCACTTTCTCGTTCACTCCCGACGCTATTATCGAGTGTTCAAAGTCGCTGCGTTTCAGCTTTGCCTTTTTGCCGTTGAGCGTTAATGCAAGTTCCTCTTTGTCCTCAGGCATCACGATGGCTGTGGACAGGAGGTCGTAGGCAGGAGTGAGAGTGTAGCCGAGAGTAGTCTTGTAGAGCGAGAAGTTCTTTAGATGCATGTCGGAGTTGCCCGTAATCCACGAGAACACCACCACCTCCCAATAGTTCACAAGGTCGAGTTGCGGAGTGGCGGAATACTTCTTTATCAGCTTTGCAATCTGCTCGTATGAGCCTTTGTATTTGTATTCGGTAAGGCGTTCCGACAGTTGGCACATGTCCTCCATTGCAATCTTTGAGCCGTTGCGCTCGCGGTCGATGCGTCGTGTTATGTAGCATAATTCACCGTCGGCAAAGCGTATAAGTGAGTGGGGCACCACGGCAATCTTAGCCGCCTCAGCCATGTGCATGGTGAGGTCTTCGAGTTCGGGCAGGGCGCGGTAGGCATCTGTCTGGGGTTTTAGGATGTATCTTCCCCACAATCCTACAATAGTGAACCGGTCGGGTTCGTTGCGTCCTCCAGGGTTGACGTCAAGCGACAGCTTGGCTTGCACGCCAGTAAGTGTGGTCTGTGCACGCACCACCTGTTTTGCGAGGTCGGATATCTGACTGCGGCAATAGGGTAGTGCAGGAGCTTCTTTCACGCCGAACAGTTTACGTGCGCAAGCAGGATGAAAGTCTACTTGTCCGGCTTTCAATGGTTTATAGCAGAATAGACATTTATTCATAGTTGTGTTTTTTGGGGGTGATTGCTACTTATATATTTTCTTCTTCTGGCACTACGCTCACGGCTCCTATGCAATCCTTGCAGCAGGCGAGCAGAAGCGACATACGGTCGCGTTGGTTGATTTTCCAGCTGCGTTCGGCAATGTTAAGCAGCCATCCTTCGGGAATGAGTCCGTCGAAGAATGGGAATAGCACCTTGTCTTCATAAGGCTCCTCTTGTAGTGGCATGGTCAGGCTTATTGGCTCGTTATCCGACTGCTGCAGATATTCTGCATCGTAGACAAACGAAAAGCCGTTCTCATCCTCGGTAAGCATTCCTGCATAACGGTCGTACATGTAAATTTTGGCTCTCTTCATCGTTTATATGTTTTTGGGTCGACAACTCGTCTACTTGTTGTTTTCAACTGGCACAGCTCCCACTTCATGTCCGAACAATGCCAGCACTTGGTTCACTTTGTCGAGTCGCAGCGTGGGTTTGCCCTGCTCCAGTTCTCTGACAAACCTTAATCCTACTCCCGACTTCTCCGCAAGGTCAATCTGCGTGAGATTAAACATCTTGCGTCTTTCCTTTACAAATGATGCTATAGGTGAGTCCATATCAAATAATTATATGCGATTATACCCTTTCGGGTGCAAATATACTAATTTTATTTTATATTGCACCCGAAAGGGTATAAAAAAGATGCTTTACAAATAATTAAAGCAAATTTTCTATTGTTTTGTTTGTCCAATCCAAGCAAAACCGCTACTTTTGTTTTTATATATTAACCCTTTAAACCTACTGACTATTATGCTTGTAAAGACTTTTTCTGCTGCTGTTAACGGTCTTGATGTTACCACCGTGACTGTGGAAGTGAATATTGTGCCTGGTGTGATGTATCGCATGACGGGCTTGGGCGACACGGCTGTCAGAGAAGGTCGCGACCGCATAGCCTCGGCAGTACAGTTTAATGGATATAAGTTTCCGCATGGCGATATAACTATCAACCTTGCTCCAGCCGACCTTAGGAAAGAAGGAAGCTCGTTCGACCTGCCATTGGCCATAGCCATACTTGCGGCAAGTGGAGCCATTGTGAGCGATGTGCTGGGAGATTATATGCTGGTGGGAGAGCTGAGTCTTGACGGCACTTTGCAGCCTATAAAGGGTGCGTTGCCGATAGCCATAAAGGCAAGGTCGGAGAAGTTGAAGGGTCTTATTGTTCCTAAGCAGAATGAGCGCGAGGCAGCCGTGGTGAACAACCTTGACGTGTATGGCATGGAAAACATTATCGACGTGATAAAACTGCTGACGGGTGCTGCTGCCTATGAGCCTACATTTGTAGACACAAGACGCGAATTCTATGAGCAACAATACAAATACGACCTTGACTTTGCTGATGTGCGCGGTCAGGAGAATGTAAAGCGTGCCTTGGAGGTTGCCGCGGCTGGCGGCCATAATCTTATTATGGTTGGTCCTCCGGGTTCGGGCAAGTCGATGATGGCAAAGCGTTTGCCTTCCATACTTCCTCCGTTGTCGCTCTCAGAGAGTTTGGAGACGACGCAGATACATAGTGTGGCAGGAAAACTTAAGCGAGGCACATCGCTTATTTCTCAGCGTCCTTTCCGATCGCCACACCATACTATTAGTGAGGTGGCGCTTGTAGGCGGAGGAATTAATCCTCAGCCTGGCGAAATATCCTTGGCTCACAACGGAGTTTTGTTTGCCGATGAGCTGCCCGAGTTCAACAAGCAGACGCTCGAAGTGTTGCGTCAGCCTCTCGAAGACCATAAGATAACCATTTCACGTTCAAAATATACTGTTGAATTTCCATGTTCATTTATGTTCATAGCCTCGATGAATCCATGTCCATGTGGCTACTATAACGATCCTACGCACCGCTGCTGTTGCACTCCGGGACAGATACAGCGTTATATGAACAAAATATCAGGTCCGTTGCTCGATCGTATCGACATACAATGCGAGATAACGCCTGTGCCTTTTAAGGATATATCCCAAGTGCAGCCAGGCGAACCAAGTGCCGCCATACGTGAGCGTGTAATCAAGGCGCGCGAAATACAGACAGCCCGTTTCAAGGACTTCCGTGGCATCCATTGCAATGCCCAAATGACAGAGCGCATGATACATCAGTTTGCCGAACCCGATGAGGCTTCAATAAATCTGTTGCGCACGGCCATGGAGAAGTTTTCGTTGTCGGCACGTGCCTATAACCGTATACTTAAAGTGGCGCGCACGATTGCCGACCTTGATGGGGCAGAGTGTGTAGGATCGCAACATATTGCTGAGGCTATATGTTATAGGAATTTGGATAGGGGCGACTGGGCAGAAAGGCGGTTGTATTAAAAGTGTAAAAGAGTAAAAAAGGGGAACTTTGACTTTTACGATTGATTTTATCTATATAAAAAGAAGATAAATATGAGCAATCGGTTGGTCGTGAAGAAGAACAAAATATTGTAGAAAATAACAGTTTCTATGGGCTCATAAATATCTTTCCATTGAGGTAGCTTTCTTCCATAAACGTCGGTATAACGTTCCAATCCATAGCTCCCTTCTGGCTTTTCCTTTGTGCAATAAAATGTTAGGGTTCTTTCTTCCCTGTCATACACGGCATACGGAATGTCTCCATTCACCGACTGTGCCTTTGCCACGTTTCCATACATTGGCAGAATAAGGAGGAATAGTGTTAAGGCCAATCTTGTCGCTCGTTCCACAGTGTAAAGGCCTTCGCATTGCCCGGATTGTCGAAACGAGCAACGCAGAAAGCCCCACGTAGATGTAAGTATATAGTTATGTATATAATACACCCCTTGGGGCGTCCCCGTTGCTTTGTTCTTGACAATCCGTAGAGTTTGTAGTGTATATTTGAACTATCTGTTGCAGAGGTCTCAAAAACTATTTTACAAACCCCTTCAATTTATCAACCAAATACAGCGGCATATTCAGCAGGTCGTTGTCCTTGCGCATGTTTAGTGTCGACAGGCGGACGGCCAGTCGTGG
>CAKQEI010000032.1 GCA_934230115.1 uncultured Prevotella sp.
AATTTTAAGATAGTTTCATGGACAAAAAGATTGCCTGTTCAAATATTATAATTATTTTTGCAATGAGATAGTATATTTTTTGAAATAATCTTTAATAAGGTAATTATGGAACAGATATTAGTAACAATAGACGAGACCCAGTCTTTGGCAAGTGTACGCAATGCAATTAAAATGTTGCGTGGCGTGGTGTCAACTTCTATCATAAAGAATGTATAAGCAGTATATTTATGGACGATACAAGAATGATTTCCGCAAGGTATTTTGAAGAAGAAATCTTTACTATTATAACATATCTGGTAGCTTGTGATGAACCTATCGATACTGAACATAGAATTGGTAAAGGAGGACTGATGGCAGATATATACTTTGAAAAAGGTTGCAAGAAACTTGATTTGCCATCTAAATCACTGATAGAGATAAAATATATATTACGACATGATACGTTATCAAAAATTGCGTACATGTATAAAGAAGCAATAGATTCTGGTAAATACAATAAACTTCTTATTATATGTAAAGAGAGTTTGTTAGATATAGATTATATCAACAAATTTGCTTTGCAAGGGAGAATGGAAATATGGACATTTGAAAAGCTTAAGAAAAAGATACATTTAAAAGATGAAACTCACAAAAATGCGGGTGCCCCAGAATCTAATGTTCATGTACCATCTATTGATATAATTGATAAAGCAAGAAATATTGTTTCTTCAAATAAGATAACGTTGTTTTTAGGTGCAGGTGTTTCCATGGATGCCAATCTACCAAGTTGGAATAAGTTATTGGAAGCATTATTGGTACAAAGCAACAAAATGCCTTTCGAATATATTAACGAAGCGAATACAGATGCTATTGCAGATTCTCTTGCCAATTCATCGATAGTAACAGGTCGTTATATAATAAATGGATTTCGTGATGCAATAAAAAAAAACGAAGAAAATCTTTCAGAAAGAGTTATAGATGATAGAACACAACAAACGGTAACCAATAGAATACGTGATGCTCTTTATCGTAAAATAAAAGGTGCAAGTGACTCTGAATTAGTAAAAACGATAGCGTCTATTGCCAAGGAAGAGAAAGTTAAACAAATAATTACTTACAACTATGATGATTTGATTGAGTATGAACTTAACAACACTAAAGAGTTTATGTCAATCTATGATGAAGCTATAGGACATAATGATGGTTTTAAACCAATATTTCATGTTCACGGATATATACCACGGAATGAAACACTTCCGGGAACTCCAATATTGAGTGAAAAAGAGTATCATAAACTTTATAGCCGTATGCACCATTGGGCAAATGTCGTACAACTAAATGCCTTGTATACAACTACGTGTTTCTTTATAGGTTTTTCTATGACAGACCCTAATCAAAGAAGGCTGTTGGATTTGGCAAGAAATGTGGATTTAGCATCGATAGATGCAGGAAAAGCAAATCATTATATATTCATGCGTCGCCAAAATCTAAAAGGTGAAGCGGTAAAAACTGTAAATGACGAACATTGTAGAGAAATTGAAAATATGATGTTTGAACTGGGATTAAACGTTATTTGGTTTGATAAGTACGAGAACCTTCCTAAGTGTTTGTCATATATCTTTGGAAAAACTAAAGATAAACCTAAAATGATATTCAATATACAATAGAAAAAAAAAGGGAGATTCGCAGGAAATGGGCGAAATAAAAGTGTGGTCAGTTCGTTGCTGATTGAAGAAACAATATGTGGCATGATATGCTATGAGTTATAATTAAGAATGTTTTAATATGGAAAAAAATAATTATTATATAGAATTACTTAATAGTATCATTGCAATAGCAAAGCAATTTATAGTTGAAAGAATCTCTCTTATTGACTATAATAAAGATTTGTATAAGTTCATGGTGGAGGAAAGTAAAGACGGTGAACCAATGCTTGTGATTTTCTACAATTCTCAAGTGTATTTGACAATAAAGCCTCTTTGTAGATATATGGCAGTGGATGGTGAAAGACGTGTTAGGGGATGCTTTTGGGTAAAATTTCGAAATGATTCTGATTGGTATAAAATGGATGAATACAAATCACGCCTTGTATATGTAGATGAAAAAATGAATTGGGAAATTCAGAATAAAAATTATAGCACAGATGAATTTATGAATACTTTTTTGCCTGTTGGTAAAAAGCAAGAATGTAGGATTATACAAGACGATTTAAAAAACTTAGGAATTTCTATTGATAAAGTGCCTTTTGATACTATGAATCAGAGGTATATTTTGGATATAGATCTTCTGAAATATCTCAATGTTAAGGTAGATACTAAGGAAGAAAAATTATACTTGTGCAAGTATATGAGCTTGGATACATTTATGTGTATTGCAGAAACTCAAAAAATAAGGTTAAACTCAATAGTATCTATGAATGATACTTCTGAAAGTTTTTTCTTGGGAGACTATTTATGTAATGCGTATGACGATATAAGAAGAAAAAATACAGATGTTGAGTATTATAACCAATTTCCTGAAGCATTGAGATATTGCAAGGTTATAGAACGTAAGAAAAATCTAATAATGTGTTTGACCAGTCGTATAGATGATGCTATGATGTGGAGATTATATGGTGATAATGGTAGGGGAATATGTATGTGCTTTTCTGTGCCATACAATATCGTAAGACCTATTACATATTTATCTGAAAAGAATGAAAAACTAAAGGAACTGAAAACTATAGCGTCTAAATGGGCGGGACAGGGTATAAATGTCATGTTCACAGATATTGATAAATATATGTTTTTCATTAAGAGCATTCAGTTCGAATACGAGCATGAGTATAGGCTTATGAAAGAATGTGAAGAGAAAGATCTGGAAACAACAAAATATGGTGATCTCATTAGTTTTTATAAAGACTATGTTTTTTCTGATTTAGAAATAAAGCCTGAAACATTGTATATTGGTAGTAACTTGCCTCAGAGAGATGTTAATTATCCATTAATTGTTGATATAGCTAATAGAAAGCTGAATATTCATATTATAAACAATAGTAGTGTGGATCAGTTACGGGTGTAATCGTAATTCTACATTCAAGAGATAAAATGTGTAATTCAAAGAGAATTTGAATGTGATTATTATTAAAAATGACAAAATATATAAAACATGCATAAAGACTCATTCGTTTTTGTCTACAACGCCGAAGGCGATTATTATGATTTAGTCGTAGACAAGAAAATTCAGAAAGTCGTAGAAGAACTGAAGGCATTGCCTCATGACGTGCTAATCCGATATATGACCTATTGGTCGGATGCCGTAGACAGCCGTAAATACGTAGTGGAGAGTGACCTTCCGCATGAAGAATTGTACACAGACTGTTGCGACTATGCAGCAAGTGAGACTGATGAAGAACGATATATGCATGCCAAGTGTATGGCAGAGACTCTTGGACATATGCTGCAAGACATCAAATGCAATCATCCTAACAAATATCCTGCTGCCATGCGCATGGTGAAGTCGTGGAAGAACTACCGTTTTATAGGGTTCACTCCTACAATGCGTGAGGAAATAAACAAGGTTTGGATAGAACCGAATACGTGGAATGACGGGAAAAAGGCTGCTATGGCATATGTTCCATTGCTTGAAGTCTTTATGAAGCAATACGAAGAAGGCAAGAAAGAAGAAGTGGCAGGAAACGCTT
Source organism: uncultured Prevotella sp. (assembly GCA_934230115.1). Taxonomy (GTDB): domain Bacteria; phylum Bacteroidota; class Bacteroidia; order Bacteroidales; family Bacteroidaceae; genus Prevotella. The sequence continues at coordinate 3,662 of CAKQEI010000032.1, forward strand.
TCTATCTTCTTGAACGACTTGCAAGGCTATACTTCAAGGATGTGGATTACTTTGAGCCGAACAGAGAGAACTATTGCTCGTATTATGAGTTCCTGTTGGAGGCTGTATGCCATATTCTGACACTCGTTATGAAAGACAAGCGTACAGAGCAACGATACAGTAATGCTATGATTTGGCATATTAACTCTATCAATATGCTGTATGGACAAATTTTTCAGTCATCATTTACCAGTTTTGAGGATTTCCTATATGGCGATGCTACGGAAGATACGTTTGCGATTGGGTACAACTGCTTGGTGGAGAAGGATACAGAATACTCCCAAGATTAATTCGTGGAAACTCGTTTTTAAAAAATGACGTAGTATGAAAGGGAATGAGACGTTAGAGGAAAAACAGAAGGCTTATGTTAAGGATAGCCTGACAAGAGCTATAAGAGAAATGAAGGTTGCACAGATTGAGGGTAGAAAACTGCAAAGTGTTGACGACTTTATCAATGAAATGAGAGGCGTGTGATATTTAATCATATAACAGGAGGACATAATATGAGCACTAACGCTTACGAAGAAATGCTTGAATATCTGGATGGACAAAGAAAAAAGCTTGCTGATAAGCGTGAAAGATTGGATGAGCCTGGTGTTGAGAAACAATACGAGGCTTGCCTTAAAGCATACCGTGACTTGAAGAACTCGCTGGATTGGGCAAAAGAGAAAGGTTTTGCGGAAGGATATGTGGAAATTCGTTTAAAGATACTTATGCTTGAGTACGGAAAAACTCGTGAAGAAGCTCTTGTAAAAATAGCAAAAGAACTTCTTGAGAAAAACGTATCTACTCAAGCTATTTATATGACAACTGGTATTTCTGTTGAAGATATCTAAGAGAAGCCTATAGATAAAAAGAAAACTCAAGCTACTAAATATGAATTGCCTGAACACTTGAAAAAAATGCGAGGCATATTGGCTGGGGTAAAAGATGAAAACGATGATAGATTAAACTACTTATTGGAGAAGGATACTGAATACTCCCAAGATTAATTCGTGGAAACCTTTGGATAGTGCAGAAAAAGGAGAATGTAAAAAAGCTATAGAGATAGCGAGGGTAATTTTGCCATCGACTTAAAAAAACATAAGACAACGCCAAAGGATAAGCTTTATACTCTTCTTCCTGAATTTTGGGAAGATGATGAATAATAAAATGAATTTATAATTTAGTCAAATTAAGGTATAACCTCCACTGGTATTAGCTGGTGGAGGGCTAAAACTCATATGCGTATCGGAAATAAGAGGGGATACCGAATACTTACGATTTTCGTTATAAAATTATTAGTATAATAAATAAAAATGGAACAAGATCACTTAAAAAGGGTTGCAGAGTATGTTGCTATGCAGTGTATGGGGTGTTCGGATTCTCCTATGATACTTGCATTTAAAGCATATGAAGTAATGAAGAAAGCGGTGGATAATAATGAAAATCCATATAAGGCATTGAATGACTTTTTGGGGACAGATGTATCTGAAGAGGTGTTGAAAAATCTATAGTGAGACAGGTATAAAGAAAAAGAGTGTGCCTTTTGGGGTACACTCTTGCAATTAAAATTCGTTATCTAAAATCTTCATCATTTGAGCGGCCGTAATGACTTTGGGAGTCTTTGGAAAATGCTTGAGGTTGCCAGTGACGAGGAACGAGTCCTCCTTGCTTAAAGAAACTTCGTAGAACACACGGTCGTCTTCGTCTGGCATATCACCATCATAAGGAAAACGAGAAGTATCAATTCCGTTTTCCTTGAAAAAGTTCAATAACTCATGGATTTTGATTTCACTTAGATGAAATTTGGACCTATTTAGAACATCAAAGTACTCATCCAAGATTTCGTCATTATACAATGGCTTAATTTTACCACTGAGCATACTGTTTATGACCCTTCTTGTTGATGAAGAAGGGTTCTTGGTTATAAACGAGGACACAATAATGCCAGTGTCAATGATTGCATATACCATTGCGTTCTTTTCTTAATCGTCTGACTTCTCTGATTTCTTCATTGATCTCATCAAGTGACATATCAATGTTATTCTCTCTTGCTGTGTCACACATGTATTTGAACGCAGCCTTTGCTTTTGCAGTCACTTCATCTTCTTCTTCATTCTTTGCTTGAATGGAGAATGGAATGCTCTTACTGCGAATTACAGCCTTTACAAAGATGTTGATAGCTGTGTTTGCACTCATGCCAAATTGAGCGCATAATTCATCGAAAAGAGCTTTCTGTTGGTTATCTATACGGACTGTCATTGATGTCTGTGCCATAGTGAGTATTTTTTTAAGTTAAACAATTCTTTATTATTATGATGCAAATATACATCATAGTGACGTAAATACCAAATTTTTAAATATATAAATTTTTAATTATGGAAAGAAAAACGATTTATCTGTGTCTTGCTCATATGAGTGAGGCTGGTTTGGAACAGAAATACGTGAAGGAGGCTTTCGACACTAATTGGGTGGTGCCGATGGGTCCGAACGTAAATGCTTTCGAGAAAGACTTGGAGGCTTTTGCCAATAGTAAGAGTGATGGATCTGAGGAGCTTGACAGAAAGGTGGTTTGCTTGAGCGCTGGTACTGCTGCTGTTCACTTGGCTTTGATTGGCTGTGGCGTTAAGGCTGGTGATGAGGTGCTGGTGCAGAGCTTTACGTTCTGTGCTTCAAGTCATCCTATCACTTATCTTGGTGCCAAGCCTGTGTTCGTAGGTTCGGAGAACGAAACATGGAACATGGATCCGGCTTTGCTGGAAAAGGCTATTATTGACCGTAAGGAGAAGACGGGCAAGCTGCCTAAGGCTATTGTGCCAGTGGCTCTGTATGGAATGCCTTACCGCATTGACGAGATTATGGCTATTGCCGACAAGTATGATATTCCTGTGGTGGAAGATGCTGCTGAGGGTATGGGCTCACGCTTTGACGGACAAGTGTTGGGTACATTCGGCAAGTATGGTGTGCTGTCGTTTAATGGCAACAAGATGATTACTACTTCGGGTGGTGGCGCTTTGATTTGCCGTAATGCGGAAGATGCCAACGAGGTGATGTGGTATGCTACACAGGCTCGCGATGCTTATCCTTACTATCAGCATACTGCTATCGGCTACAATTATCGTATGTCGAACGTGTGTGCAGGTATTGGTCGCGGTCAGATGACTGTGCTTAACGACCATATTGCTCATCACAAGCATGTGCAGTCGCTTTATGAGGAGCTTTTGAAGGATGTACCAGGTGTACATATCCATAAGCAGCCTGCCGACAAGCGTTATGATGCCAACTTCTGGCTTTGCGCTGCCACATTGGACAAGGACGTGAAGATTCAAGGTCAGGAGAACGCCTACAAGGAGGTGATTAAGACTGCTGTGGGAGGTGCCGCTGGTGTAATCCATGCCGTTGATTCTGCTACAACCGATTGTCAGCCTAATGAGAACGTAGAGGCATTGCGCGTGTTTATGCTTGGCAAGAAGATAGAGTGTCGTCCGGTATGGAAGCCGATGCACAAGCAGCCAGTATATGAGGGTGCTCCAGTATATACCAATGGGGTAGAGGAGGAACTGTTTAAGGTTGGCTTCTGTCTGCCAGCAGGTCCGTATGTTACGGATGAGGACGTGAAGTATATCGTGGAGAGCATAAAGGAAGCGATTCTTTAAAACTTTTTGGGGGCGTGAATGGTCGTTCATTTGTGCCCTCAATAGTATATAAATAGGTGCTCATAATTAGTTATGAACACCTATTTAGCGTAAAATAATAATTGTTAATGAGAAAAATTATTTGCGCAATATGGCAGTTTTGTGCCTTCCTGTTTGTTCCACAAAAAAACAAACGATTGTAAATCCTAAATCTTGAAGGTTTTGTTGTACGATTATCAGAAGGAGATGCTACGGCAGATTGAGGAGGCGTTTAGAAAGCACCAGTCTGTGATGGTGCAGATGCCTACTGGAACAGGAAAAACGATACTTCTTGCAGAAGTAGTGAAAAGTGAAAAGGGAAAAGTGAAAAATCCTGATGGAGTGAAGAGTGAAGAACGAAGAGTGAAGAATCCATGTGTGTGGATTGTGGTGCATCGAAGGGAACTGGTTGAACAGATAAAGGAAACGCTTAATGCTACGCATAATGTTGAATGTGAAATGTTAAATGTTAACAAATCAAAGCCATTGGATTCTTCGTTCTTCACTCTTCACTCTTCACTTCCTCAGGATTCTTCACTTACCACACGAGTGTTTTCCATTCAGTGGCTATCGAAGCATTATCATAAATTGGAGGAGAAACCTTCGCTCATCATAATTGATGAGGCCCATCATGCTGTGGCGAAGACCTACAAGGAGGTGATGGATGCCTATCCTGAGGCAAGGAAGTTGGGACTGACTGCTACTCCGTGCCGACTGAACAGACGAGGGTTCACCGATTTGTTTGACGTGCTGCTGCAGTCGTGGTCGGTGAAGAAATTCATTGCCGACGGGTGGCTCTCGCTTTACGACTATATGTCGATAAGGGAGGACAGCGACGACTGGCGAGTGGTTAGTTCGCTGAAGAAACGAGGGGCTGATGGCGATTTCTCGCTCAATGAGATGAGCGAGAAACTGAATGTGTTGCCTTCCATAGAACGACTCTGCGATACTATCCTGCGATATGCTCCCGACAAGAAAGGCATCACCTATGCCATAGACATCGCTCATGCGGAACGTATTGCGCAATACTACAGGGAGCATGGACTGAATGCGGTGGCGATAAGCTCGAAGACTCCGCCGGAAGAACGAAAACAGTTAATCGAATGGTTTAAGAACACGAACAGCCATGAATTATCGAATGACTTAAACACGAATTACCATGAATTATCCACGAATTTAACCACGAATTGCCATGAATTAGAAAGAGATTTGAACACGAATTGCCATGAATTATCCTCGAATTGCCGTCAATTCAAAATTCAAAATTCAAAAATTCAAAATCGGCTTTGCCGACAATTCAAAACTCAAAATTCTTGCTCAGGCAAGCGTCTCTACGAGCCGAGCGCAAAACTTAAAATTCTTATTACCGTTGATTTGTTCGGTGAAGGTTTCGACTGTCCCGATGTCGAGTTTATCCAGTTGGCGAGACCCACATTGTCGTTGTCGAAGTATTTGCAGCAGGTGGGACGTGGAATGCGAGTGTTTGATGGTAAGAAGTATTGCCTGATATTGGATAATGTAGGACTCTACAGGCTCTTTGGACTGCCCTCGGACGACCGCGACTGGCAAGCTATGTTCGAGGGAAGCATGGCAGGAAAAGGCAGTTTGAGCAGAGAGAAAGTGATGTATGATGTGGCTTATTCCATTCGCGACGAAAAGAAGGCTGTCACTTCCGACGCGCGCACTGAGCTGATAACTGTGATGACCCACGAGGGCCAACGCATCGACCTGGATGCGGAATATGGCTACAGAGTGGTGGACAATGGAGAAGGACTGCATGGTGTGGTGGACAAGGAAGGCAAGGAAGTGCTGCCCTGCCAGTATAGCAAGATTGAGCTGAAAGCCTACGGAATAGCCCGACTGCATTCGCGACGCAAGATCGACCGCGAGCGACCTTGGATGGACCTGCGCAACGGCATACGCTTCTACAAACAGCCGAGAATAGAGCGATATGGAAGAATGGAGTTTGCCACCACCGACGGGTTGCGCCTATATCCCAGAGTGAGGACACGACTGATGGACGACAGTTGCTTTGTGTTGAGCAAAGCGTTGGAGCATGGCATTGACGACGGACTGAGGTTTCGCAATTTCTTTGTGCAGCCATCAGAACCCGACTTACTGTACCGGCTGAAGGAGAAGATTGACGACCTGACCATCTGGGAAGACGAGCAAGGCCGATTGGCTTGGCGCCAGGACTGGGACAGCATGTTGCACCCTACGACCACCGAGGAAGTGCAGCAAAAGCGAAGGGCATGGGAGGAAGACGTAAGGATGATGGAGGAGGAGAAGAAGCTGTACGTAAGGTTTTTCCAACCAGAAATAGAGACCGACTACATCGACGGCAAGACCCGTTTGGCTGACTATAAGGAACCTGCAAATCTGAGAATCACCAATGTGGCAAAGGGCAACTATCAAGTGTCCTATCGTAAGCACTGGCTGGACAAATGGGAGTCGTTGGGCAGTTACGCCAAAATCTATCCACAGGCCTACGGCATAAGAGTGGTGCAGAACCGTGAAGGCAAATACCTCGTGCGCACCGAACTGTTCAAGCCCTTTGAGTCGCCAGAGCCCACCTATGAGTTTGCCGAGCTGCAAGACAATGCCCTGCTGCACTTCAAGGAGCAAGACGCCGACTATTGGGTGTGTCTTGAGAACATGCTTTGCTTCACCCGCAAGCCCGAAATTGTAGACATCGGATTCATGCGCTTCCTGAGGATAGGCAGTCTGTATGTGAGGTGTGGCAGAGACAGCAGGGAAGTCTACCGAAGAGCCGAAATAAGAATGCGAGGCGACATTTGCTTCCTTGGCACAAAGGACGTGTACGTGCGGTCGGCCATCAGTCCACGGCATTACTACATACAGCAACGCCATCTGGACGGCAAGCGTTTTGTACTGAGCAACACAAGGAATCCCGACGAAAGCTCAGCATTATATGACATGTACTACGACGGGAAGAACCCACCAGTAGTTGAAAGGCGAATGCGCAGGACTGTTTGAGTCTTGCGCATTCGCCTTTTTGTCTGTAATGGCCTTAACCCCTGTCTTGACTTCTTTTAGGTTAATGTCTATTAAATAAATTCCTGAATTTTGGTAGTTTTGCAATAAGGTTGTAAATTCGTGAGATTTTTAAAGAAACTACTGTATAGAATATAATAAAAGCAATGGACAAATTCAAAGTTATAATAGTAGAGGATGTGTTGTTGGAACTGAAGGGCACAGAGGGCATTCTGCGCAACGAGGTGCCTGAAGCCGAGATTGTGGCAACAGCCGACAGCGAGGAGTCGTTTTGGAGAGAATATGGCAAGGAGCATCCCGACCTCGTGTTGCTCGACCTTGGACTGGGCGGAAGCACAACCGTAGGCGTGGAGATCTGCCGCAAGCTCAAGAGCGAGAGTCCCGAGGTGAAGGTGCTGATATTCACAGGCGAGATACTCAACGAGCAGCTATGGGTGGAGGCACTCGACGCAAGATGCGACGGCATAATACTGAAGACGGGCGAACTGCTGACGCGCGACGACGTGAAGAGTGTGATGAACGGCAAGCACTTAGTGTTCAACCAGCCAATACTCGAAAAGATAGTAGACAGCTTCTGCCACAACATAAGGGAACAATTGCACAACCGCGAGGCTCTGATAAACTATGAGATTGACGAGTATGACGAGCGATTTCTGCGACATCTGGCCTTGGGCTACACCAAGGAGCAAATATCCAATCTCAGAGGAATGCCGTTTGGAGTGAAGAGTCTTGAGAAGAAGCAGAACGAACTGATACAGAAGCTATTCCCCAATGGCAACGGAGGCATGGGCGTGAATGCCACACGACTTGTGGTAAGGGCTTTTGAGCTGCACATCCTTAGTCTTGAAAATCTTTGTGCCGACGAGGAGTAGAGTGTTTCTGAGGGGTTCGTCCGGAATAAGAAGTGATAGAATATCCGAAGGGGCTTTAACAAAAATAGCAGGAATAATATGAATTGCAGGAAAGCAATATTGCAGGTGTCGTCAGGATTGTCGCTTGTGTTGATAGTGGCTCAGGCCTTGTTGGTTGTAGGTTCGTGGATACTTACAGCCGCCAAGCCCAACATCCACATGCGCTCCATACTCGGAAGCGACGGCCTGCGCTGGCTGTTCGGCACGTTTGTCGACAACATCTGCACGCCCATGCTTGTGTGGATGCTGCTCTTGGGAGTGGCGTTGGGACTGTTGTGGGCGAGCGGTCTGCCGCGTGCTTTGCGCTCGTACAGAAAAATAACGGGATATGAGCGCATGGCATTGTTGGTAGTGTTGTGGGAGGTGGTGGCAATAGTTGTTGCCATAGTGCTGCTGGCGTTTGTGCCTCATGCAGTCCTGCTAAGTGCTTTGGGAACGCTCTTGCCAAGCAGTTTTTCGGCAAGTGCGTTCCCCATGTTCACATTCACACTAAGCATAATTGCCATCACCTACGGAAGCATAACAGGAGCTTTCCGCTCGGTGGCAGGCATGTTTGTGGCAATGAGCGACGGGGTGGGGGCTTTGTCGCCATTGATGGTGCTCTATGCTATAGGCATGGAGTTCTACTGTTCGTTGGTGTGGGTCTTCTCGCTTTGAATGTAAGGCTCCACCACCTTTTTGTATTCCGACTCGAAGTTGGGCGTGAATACATCCTTGCCTAAATTGCAGGCAATTTCCTCAGCCGACCAGAAGCGTCCACCGTCAAGCTCCGATTCGCTTGGATGGATGCAGCCATCGTAGTGGGCGGCAAACACATTGACAAATTCCTTTTCACGGTTGCTCTCGAAGATGTAGTGGGTGATGAATGTGGGCGTGAAGTCCTTGATGCCCAATTCCTCGCCCACCTCGCGTCGCAGGGCATCGGCCACATTCTCGCCATAGTCGACGTGGCCTCCGCAGGCAGTGTCCCATTTACCAGGCTGAATGTCCTTCCATTCGGGACGCTTCTGCAGGTAGAGCTCGCCCTTGCTATTGATGACGTGCAGGTGAACCACTGGGTGGAGCTTCTTGGAGCCGTTGTGGGCCTCGCCACGAAGAATGCTGCCAATCACGTTGCCATCGTTGTCGACAAGGGGAAACAATTCTTTGCTGTTATCCATAATGTGAGTTTTGAGTTTTGAATTTTGAGTTTTGAATTATTGCGCGATGCGCAATTTTGAATTTTGAGTTTTGAGTTATCGGCAAGGCCGATTTTGAGTTATTCAATTTTGAATTCTCAACTCAAAACTCATAATTGAACAATTCAAAATGCGCAAAGCGCATAATTCAAAACTCAAAACTCAAAATTCAAAATTCAATAACGAACGTTCTGCAATCGGCAAATGCTTTTTCTGCCTCCTCCTTATCGACCTTCGAATTGAAAATACCGAACAGCGAGCTTCCGCTACCGCTCATCTGGGCATAAGTAGCACCAAACGCGTACAGACGTTCCTTTATCTCCTTGAGCTGAGGATGGAAGCTGAACACACTATCCTCGAAGTCGTTCTTCAGCAAAGACTTCCATTCCTCCACGGGCATAGCCACTACATCGCGACAGCAAACCTCGGGTTGGCAAGGCTTGATGTGGGAGAATGCCTCCTTGGTGGAAACAGCCACATCGGGCTTCACCACAACGAGGGTGTGCCCCTTGAGGTTATGGTCTGTGATGTTCACAGGCGAGAGAATCTCGCCGATGCCCTCGGCATAAGCCGGTTCGGCAGAGATGAAGAAGGGGCAGTCGGCACCCAGTCGGGCTGCATAGCTCTCCATAGCGGCATTGCCGATGTTGATGCGGAACCGCTGGTCGAGCAGACGAATCATGAAGGCAGCATCGCTCGAACCGCCTCCAAGACCAGCCTGCGAGGGAATGTTCTTGTAGAGATGGGCGTGGACGCGAGGAATGTCGAAGTCGGCAGCTATCATGTTGTAAGCCTTGACGATGAGATTGTCGGCCTCGTTGCATTCCACAGCATTGCCCGTCACCTTGAGGTCGCAAGCCACGGCAGAGGGAAAATGCTCATCCATAGTCTTAATCTCAAGCGCATCGCATATGGGGACGGGGAAGAAGACAGTCTGCAGGTTGTGGTAGCCGTCTGGACGGCGCTCCACTACATTAAGTCCGAGGTTGATTTTGGCGCAAGGGAAGATTATCATATGATGTTGGATTTTTAAGATTATGAAAAAACAGAAAAAACATTATGGCAACGCAAGGTTGTTGTAATGTTTTTTCTGTTTTTTTATGCTATACTATTAGTACTTGTTGTTCTTGATCTTGTCCACATAAGCATCGATAGCAGCCACGGCAGTGATGTTCACGATGTCGCGCACAGAGCTCTCGAAGTCGGTGAAGTGGATAGGCTTGTTCAGACCCATCTGGATAGGGCCGATAATCTCGGCGTCAGGGTCGATGGCCTGAAGGAGCTTGTAGCTTGCCTGGGCACTACTCATGTTGGGGAACACGAGAGTGTTGACATCAAGACCCTTGAGGCGTGTGAACGGATACTTATCGTCGCGAAGCTCCTTGTTGAGGGCGAAGTTCACCTGCATCTCACCATCAACGGCAAGATAAGGATACTGCTTCTGCAACTCCTCCACAGCATTGTGCACGGTGACAGGACTGCCTACCTCGTCGGTACCGAAGTTGGAGTAGCTGATCATGGCCATGTGCGGTTCCTCGTTGAAGAACTTCACGGTGTTGGCCGAGAGCTTGGCAATGTCCACAAGCACATTCTCGTCGGGATGGCGGTTGATGAGAGTGTCGGCAAGGAAGAACACACCCTTCTTGGTGTTGAGGATGTGCATAGTGGCAAACGTCTTATACTCCTGGCGGATGCCGATAACCTCCTTAGCCACCTTGATAGTGTTGGAGTATTTGGTGTAAAGGCCGGTGATGAAAGCATCCGCATCGCCCGTCTCCACCATCATCATGCCGAAGTAGTTGCGCTCGTACATCTTGTCGTAAGCCTCCTCGAAGGTGTAGCCCTGGCGGGCACGCTTCTTGGCGAGGTGCTTGGCATAGGTGGCACGTCGGCCCTGCTCCTGGTCGGCACGCATGTCGATAAGCTCGATGCCATCGAGGTTGAGCTTCAGACGCTCAGCCACACGACGCAAGCGGTCGGGGTTGCCAAGGAGGATAGGATAGCAGATGCCCTCGGTTTTGGCCTGTACGGCAGCCTTCATCATCGACGGGTGGGCACCCTCAGCAAATACGATGCGCTGCGGGTGCATACGAGCTGTGTCGTGGAGGTTGCGTGTGAGTTTAGTCTCCTGTCCGAGAAGCTCCATGAGGTTCTTCTTGTAAGCGTCCCAGTCGGTTATGGTCTTGCGCGCCACGCCACTCTCGATGGCAGCCTTGGCAACAGCCGCACTCACCTCGGTGATGAGTCGTGGGTCGACCGGTTTCGGAATGAAGTATTTCGGTCCGAACGAGAGGTCGTTCACGTGGTAAACTTCGTTGACGATGTCGGGCACAGGCTGCTTGGCGAGGTCGGCAATGGCGTGAACGGCAGCCATCTTCATCTCCTCGTTGATGGCCTTGGCATGAACGTCGAGAGCACCACGGAAGATGTATGGGAAGCCGATAACGTTGTTGATCTGGTTAGGATAGTCGCTGCGTCCAGTAGACATGAGCACGTCGGGGCGGCTTGCCATAGCGTCCTCGTAGCTGATTTCGGGCACAGGATTGGCAAGAGCGAAGACGATAGGCTGGTCGGCCATAGAGCGAATCATGTCCTGCGAGAGCACGTTGCCCTTAGAGAGACCCACAAACACGTCGGCACCCTTCACTGCCTCCTCAAGCGTGTGAACATCCGTGCGCGAAGTGGCGAAGAGCTTCTTCTGCGGAGTAAGGTTGGGTCGGTCGGCTGTTATGACGCCCTTAGAGTCGAGCATCACCACATTCTCCACCTTGGCACCGAGAGCCACATAGAGCTTGGTGCAGCTGATGGCAGCGGCACCGGCACCATTCACCACGATTTTCACCTTGGCAATGTCCTTGCCAGCCACCTCAAGCGCATTCTTGAGTCCGGCAGCCGAGATGATGGCAGTGCCGTGCTGGTCGTCGTGCATCACAGGAATGTCGAGGGTCTTCTTCAGTCGCTCCTCAATGTAGAAGCATTCAGGAGCCTTGATGTCCTCAAGGTTGATGCCGCCGAAAGTTGGGGCAATCTTCTCTACGGCCTCGCAGAACTTCTCGGGGTCTTTCTCTGCCACCTCGATGTCGAACACGTCGATGCCTCCATATATCTTGAACAAGAGACCCTTGCCCTCCATTACAGGCTTGCCGCTCATGGCACCTATGTCTCCCAAGCCGAGAACGGCAGTACCGTTGGAGATGACAGCCACGAGATTACCCTTGTCGGTGTACTTGTACACGTTGTCGGGGTTCTGCTGTATTTCCAGACAAGGAAAGGCCACGCCCGGTGAGTAAGCCAAGCTAAGGTCGGTTTGTGTGTGGTAAGGCTTAGTAGGCTTCACCTCAATTTTTCCAGGGCGACCGCTCTGATGATATTCCAGGGCGTTTTCTTTTGTAATTTTCACCATGTTATTTTCTTTTATGTTTTCGTTGTTATTAGTCAATTTGAAGGCAAAGTTAATTAAAATCAGTCACACAACCAACATAATACTCTTATTTTTTGTTATTTGTTAGTGATATAGACTGGAGATAGGGGAAAAAACTGCATAAAACTATTTGTGGATAAATAGTTTTTTTAGTAACTTTGCATCATGAAAAGAGCATGAAAGGCTCTTGTTGATAAAAAAAGACAAACCCAGTATTAACAACCGAAGAATAGACTATATATAATAATGTATAAAGAGAATTCACAGACCAATTACAGGATGGAGTTGCCTGGCAAGATTCTAAAGACAGCAATGCGGGAGTTTATGCGTTGTGGAGTGAAATCTGTGAAAATGGACGACATAGCCAATCTGTTGGGAATATCCAAGCGCACATTGTATGAGGTATATTCCAACAAGGAGGAGCTGTTGCTTGAATGCTTGAAGCTGCACGATGATGAATACGACAGCCACATGTTGGAATTTACCAACGACGAGCGTCATAACGTAATCGACATTCTGATAGAGTTCTACAAGCAGCAAATAGCAAATGTGAGCGACGCGAGTGCTGCCTTCTTTCAGGATTTGCACAAGTACAAGCATGTGATGGAATATTTCGAGCGCAAGCGTCAGCTTCGCAATCGTAACGCCAAGGAGTTTTTCATGCGAGGTGTGAATGAGGGATATTTCCGTAGCGACATCGACTTCGACATTGTTCTGCGCATTGGTCAGGAGTCGATAGAATATGCCATGCGCACGGAGATGTACCGCGAATACGGCATGAAGCATGTGCTCCACAATGTGCTCTTCCTCTTCCTTCGCGGACTTTGTACTGGCGAGGGGATTGCGAGGTTGGATGAATTCATTGACAATTATTAATTATTAGTTATTAATTATTAATTGGCGATTGCAATCTTAAAAATATAAGACTCATTCGATGTGTAGGAGGGTATGGCAAGGATGTCATACCCTCCTACTTTATGTAAAGATAATTCAGAATAGTTACAATAATTAATAATTGGCTTTAGTCTTCCTCCGGAGTAATCAGCTTATATCCCTTGCCGTGGATATTGATGATTTCAATCTGGTCGTCGTCCTTAAGGTGCTTGCGCAACTTGGTGATGTAGACGTCCATGGAGCGGGCGTTGAAATAGTTGTCGTCAATCCAGATAGTCTTGAGGGCGAAGTCGCGCTGAAGAATCTCGTTGGCATGGCTGCACAGGAGTGCGAGCAGTTCATTCTCCTTTGTGGTGAGTTTAGTCTGCTTGTCGCCTATAGAGAGCAGCTGCTTCTGAGTGTCGAAGGTGAAGCGTCCAATGTGGTAGATAGAGCTTTCCTTGTTCTTCTTGCCACGCACACGACGAAGGATAGCCTCAATACGGAACACAAGCTCCTCCATAGAGAACGGTTTGGTTATATAGTCGTCGGCACCAATCTTGAAGCCCTCCAGGATGTCCTCCTTCAGAGTCTTGGCTGTGAGGAAGATGATAGGGATTTCGGCATTGGCCTGGCGAATCTCCTGAGCCAGTGTGAAACCGTCCTTCTTAGGCATCATCACGTCGAGCACACAGATGTCGAACTTAGTCTTCATGAAAGCTTTGTAGCCAGCCTCGCCATCGGGGCAGAGTTCAGCAGTATAGCCTTTGGCCTGTAAATATTCGCGAAGCAACATGCCGAGGTTCTCGTCGTCCTCGCAAAGCAAGATTTTCAAATTTTCTTCCATAATCGTTGGGTATTTATAGTTGTTATTATTCTTTTGTTTATATTTGTTGGATGCATTCCGCATCTTTATATTTGTTAGACGCATTCCGCATCGGAAAGTTTAATCCTTTATTACAGGAAGTTTGATTGTGAACTTCGTGCCCTTTCCCATTTCGCTGTCAATCGATATGTCGCCATTGTGCAGCATCACGATTTTCTTGACGTAGGCGAGTCCGAGTCCGAATCCCTTCACATCGTGCACATTGCCAGTGTGTACTCTGTAGAACTTGTCGAACACCTTCTTCAGGTTGTCCTTCTTTATTCCAAGTCCGGTGTCGCGCACGGATAGGTAGAGATGTTCGTTGTCGTTCCATGTGCGCAGGTAGATGTTCACGGGCTGGTCGGGTTTGCGATACTTCACAGCGTTGTCGAGCAGATTGTTGATAACGTTTTGGAAGTGCATTTCGTCCACATATATGGTAGAGTCGATAGCCTCTATTTCGGTGTATATTTTTCCGCCCGTGTGTTCCACTCTCAGTGTGAACGAGTTGGCAATGTTCTCCACCATTTCGTTCAGGTCGAGCGTCTTCTTCTTGAACACCGCCTTCTTGCGGTCGAACATCGACATCTGCAGCACCTTCTCCACGAGGAATCGCAGGCGTTTCGACTCGTCGTTTATCACCTGTCCCAAGTGCTTCATCATCGTTGGACTCTTGGTCACGCTCTCGTCGTTCATCATCTGGGCGGCGAGCGAGATGCTTGCTATAGGAGTCTTAAGCTCGTGGGTCATGTTGTTGATGAAGTCATTCTTTATCTCGGTGTAGCGTTTCTGTCGGAATATGACCACAATGGTGAAGATGAAGGTCACGAGCAGCACCACCGTGAACACCACCGAGGGAATCATAAACCTTACGGACGAGAAAATGTAGGCCCCCATGTCGGGGAAGTGAATCCTCACCACGCCAATCTTCGACTGCGGGTCGTTGCGGAAGAGCACCTGTGAGTAGTTGAACTCCTCGCCCTCGTCGCTATAGTCGGGACAGCGGTAAACCTCACGTCCGTCCTGTGTCGACACCGTGAAGTGGTAGGGAATGTTGATGCCGTTGTTCATCAGTTCCGCCTTAAGGTCCTGGTCGAGCAGCTTGAAGTTGATGCGCTCCTTCAGTGGCTTCTCCGATGCCGAGTAGAGTATGGTGTAGACCACCTCGTCGAGCAAAGCCTTCTGATAGATGTAGCGGTTCTTCACAATCTCCTGCATCGACTTCGAGGCCTCGCTCAGCGAGTTCTTGTCGGTGTGCAGAATCATGGCCTTAGGCATCTGCGATGGTTTGGTGGTGATGGTCTTCAGTTCGAACGAGGAGTAGATGGTTCCGTCCTTGCCTGCCACCGAATACTGGTGTGACTGCTGAATGCTTCCGTCGAGTTTGCCCGTTTGAGTGCCCACAGAGTCTTTTCTGAAAGCCCTTCGTTCGGTTTCGTTCACGTCCTTCTCAAGATAGCGCAATGTTTCGTTGAGCTCCAGATTGCGCGAGGCTTGGTAGAGGGCGCGATTCACCGACTCGTCGAATTGCTCCTTCTTCATGTCCACCATTTCCTGAATGTATTTCAGTTGCAGGTAGAGCAGGGCCATGAAAGAGAATCCCATGATGGTGGCTATTGTCCAAATTGTTCGTTTCTTCATATTCTCTCTGTTTTCTATGTTGGCAAAGTTAAGGCAAATACTTGGATAATGACGGTGAAAAGTTAAAAAAGAATGGCCGTTTGGCATTTCTTAACCTAAAACGCGACTTATAATTGTTGATTTGCAATTATAAGCCGCGTCGCGGTAGTAAAGTATTCTTTACAATAATATAAATATGTGTGAAAGCCTCATCGTGTTGTGGTGAAACTTTCGAGTATGGCGTACTTCTTCTTCATCATACGGTTGTAGATGTTGCGCAGCCACAGACGGTGGGTTGCCACAAACACCAGTCCGATGGCGAGCATTATGCTGTAGGCCACATTGTCGCTGAGGAACGTCTGCAATGTGTTCACCAGGAACACAGGCACTAAGAGAGCCGTGAACATTATGATCATCTGGATGTAGTTGCCTTCGAGTCCGCCCTTTGATGTGAGCTTCTCGTTGAGCGGAATGGTCTGTCGGTTGTATACGGCAGTCTGGAAGATGCAGAAGTACTGGAATCCCATGGTGAACACGCCATAGCTCAGCAGCATGTACAGCGACCACTTGCCCGAGAAAACCACAGGCAGCATCAGCATGAACGGCACGACAAGCAGGATGGAGTAGAAGATGTACTTGGCCTTCAGCAGGGCAAGAATGTTCTCCCTGCGCACAAGCAGACAGTCGATATAGTTGCCCTCAAAGCCCATGATTCTTGTGAGGATGCTTGCGCCGAACATCACGAAGTTGTAGACTGCCCAGAAGTTGGTCATGGTGGTAGAGTCGTAGATGTCGGAGAAGATGATGAGCGCGCTCAGCACACCTATCGTGATGAAGCTGGTGATGAAGGCCTTGCGCGGATTCTTGTTTCTCGTCATCAGCTTCAGCTCCAGCTGCATGAAGGAGCCAATCTCGCCGTAGCGTTCGAGGAACGTGAACTTGTTCACCTTCTTCACCTCCTCCTTCTTGTCCACGCGCATCAGTTCGCGCTGCACAAAGACGAATTGTATCTGGCGGTTGACATTCACTAAAATAAGTAACCACGTGAGCGACATGAGCAGCACGAAGATGTTGTGGCAGTCGATATAGTAGCCCACGTAGCTGTAGAGGTCGCTGAACCACGGCTTGTCCAAGCCTAATTCCGCATACATGGGCAGACCGATGAGCAAGGCGTAGGTGCTGACGGGCAACGCCCACCAGACATATTTGTCGTTCACCAACGTCCTGACGATGGAGTACCACTGGCTATTGGCTGCCAGCATTACCACCACAAACGCCACAGTCAGGAGCGACGTGACGAAGCCATAGCTGAAAAGCATCGACATAAGCACATAGGGCAGCACGAAGGCGAGCCAGATGTAGTTGCTCCAGCTGAGTATCGACGAGATGATGAACGCGTCCATACAGGCGTAGCGCGAGAGCGGAAGCAGGATGTAGGGCTTCACAATCTGCGACGGGGTCTGCTGGCCTATCCAGCGCTGGCTGAAGTCGAACAGCAGGATAAAGGGCAGGATGATGCACAGCATCTCGGCCGATGTGGTGGTGCGCGATTCGTTGGCAATCATTGCTGCGGGAATCGACAGGCCAATGAGATAAATCACCAAGAATCCTATCGAGACGTAAATCAGCCCTTTGGCAAATTTGTTTTGCTGGGAGCTAAGATTGCGCATGTCGGCAAGCTTGCGGTGGCGCAGCAAGATCCTTACCGTTTGGAGGAACGTCATTTTTGTTTGCATGAGCGTGTCGTTTTTTCGTTTTATATTAGCAAACTTCTATTAACAAGAAGACAGGATTGGAGCTTATCTCAGGTCGATTACCTCGGCAGAGGGATAGTCCTTCGAGTTGAACGTGAAGAGCGAGTTGGGCAGGTTCTTAGCCGAGAAGTCGCGCACGCTTATAGTGTACCACTTGTTGCCGTGCTTCATCTTGATTTGCGATGGTACCGAAGTCTTCTTGTTCACCGTGATGTACATCTCCTGAATGCTATGGTTCTTGTTTGCCGCCACCATGTGCACCTCGTTGTTGGCTCCCGAAGGTTTGGTGGAGAGCTTGTAGCCGCTCTTGTATACATTAATAAATGTGTAGGGGTTCATCATCTGCTGCTGTGCGGCAGTAGGCGTGCTCACGTTCACCTCGTTGTTCTTCTTCATGTAGGTCCACTGGGTCTTGCCGTTGAACCAAACCGTTGTCTGTGGTGTGGAGGCATAGAACTTGTTTCCCTTCACTGAAATCTTGCCCGATATAGAGCCTGTTGACGGAGCGTTCATTGTGAACGAGGCACTTACGCCTCCGCTTCTGCCCACCACCTTGGCGGTCTTGTCGAGTATTGCACGAGCCTGTGTGGCATTGTTCTGCGCCTGGGCTGTGGGAGCTAAGAGCAATGCTACCACAGCTGCGAATAAGCTAAATAAGATGTGTTTCATAAGATAATTAGTGTTTTGTTATATTTATTTTTTAAGTTGTGCGAGTATTGCGCTCAGCTGACCCTCGTCGGCAATGAGCACATCACGCGGCTTGCTGCCATGAGCCGCCCCCACGATGCCGGCTCTCTCGAGCTGGTCCATGAGTCGTCCGGCGCGGTTGTAGCCGATGGAGAATCGTCGCTGAATCATGCTCGTGCTGCCCTGCTGGCTTATGATGACCGAGCGCGCCGCCTCCTCGAAGAAGGGGTCGAGCGCGCCCATGTCGCCACCGCCATTGCCCGAGCTGCTGTCGCCATTGTCGTCGCCCTTAGGCTCAGGCAGCTCCATAGGATGCACAGGACCCGACTGCTTGGCAATGTACTCGTTGATTTTCACAATCTCCGGAGTGTTGATGAATCCGCATTGCACACGTGTAGGCTCGTTGCCGTTGAGGTAGAGCATGTCGCCCATACCGATGAGCTGGTTGGCACCCGGACGGTCGAGGATGATGCGCGAGTCCATCATCGAGCTCACCTTGAAGGCGATGCGTCCAGGGAAGTTGGCCTTGATGTTGCCCGTGATGATGGAAGTGGTAGGACGCTGAGTGGCAATAATCATGTGAATGCCCACGGCACGCGCCAACTGGGCTATACGGGCAATAGGCATCTCCACCTCCTTGCCGGCAGTCATGATAAGGTCGCCAAACTCGTCGATTATCACCACGATGTAGGGCATGAACTCGTGTCCGTTCTCGGGGTTGAGCTGATGGTTAAGGTACTTGCCGTTGTACTCCTTGATGTTTCTGGCTCCAGCCAGTTTCAGCAGGTCGTAGCGGTGGTCCATCAGCGTGCAGAGGCTCTTGAGCGTGCGCACCACCTTCGTCACGTCGGTGATGATAGGCTCGTCGTCGTCGTCAACCTGCGCCATGAAGTGGTCGGCAATGGGCGAGTAGACGCTGAACTCCACCTTCTTAGGGTCGATGAGCACAAGCTTCAGCTCGTTGGGGTGCTTCTTGTAGAGTAGGGATGTGATGATGACGTTCAGTCCCACCGACTTACCCTGACCAGTGGCACCAGCCACAAGCAGGTGTGGAATCTTCGTCAGGTCGGCCATGAACACCTCATTGGTGATGGTCTTGCCAAGGGCGATGGGCAGGTCATACTTTGTCTCCTGGAACTTCTTCGAGTTCAGAATGCTCTCCATCGACACGTTGTGGCGCTTCTTGTTAGGCACCTCGATGCCGATAGTTCCCTTGCCGGGGATAGGGGCTATGATGCGCACTCCAAGGGCCGAGAGTCGAAGGGCGATGTCGTCCTCCAGATTACGTATCTTGGTGATTCTGATGCCCTCGGCAGGCGTAATCTCGTAGAGCGTGATGGTAGGACCCACTGTAGCCTTAATCTCCCTAATCTCGATGCCGAAGCTCTTGAGCACACGCACGATTTCCTCGTTGTGGGTCTTAATCTCCTCCATGTCGACGTAGGGCTTGCCATCGTTGTCGTCGCGGTTGAGCAGTTCGAGTCCTGGCAGCTTGTAGTTGGTGAACGGCTCAAGCGGATTGATAGGCGTGTCGAACTTCTCGGGAGTGCGCTGTGTGGATGAGGCCTTCTCGTCCTTGCCCACCTCAATGGTGAGGTTGCTTGCAGGATTGGCTGTTGCCGATTCACTATTGACTTTCGTGACATTCGTGACAGTTTCCGCGTTCGTCTGCTCGCCCTTCTTGGGTTGCGGCTGCATGGTCGATAGGTCGGTAAGGTCGATAACCGAAGCCATAGGCGATTCCTCCTCAGCCTCCGTATTCTCTTTGGCGGCATTCTTGCCCTTGCCTTTGCCCTGGGCGTTGGCAGTAGCATTATCGGTAGCGTTGCCCTGTGGGTTGGCATATTGGTTGTTGGCGTAGGCCTCTTCTTCCTCCTCGTTGTCGTCATCGCCTCCATTGTTCATGTTGGCAAGTTTGTCGCTCACGATGTCCTTGGTCTTGCTCGCCACGTCCTTCAGCGGATTGAACATTCGCCTTGTGTACATTATGGTCTGGTTGCTGATGAACGTGAGCAAGGCTATTGCGGTGAAGAAGAGCACAGCCGTAAGCCCGGGAGGGCCTATCACATTCTCAATAGTATCCACAGCCATGGCTCCGTGGTTGCCTCCAGGATTGAAGATGAGGTCGGGCATCAGCGGCGAGAGCACCTTCGACATGAAGAGTGAGAACCAAACCATGGCAAACCCCATGCCGAAGAACCATTTCCACAGGTTGACGGTATAGATTTGCATCAACTTCACGCCCACTAATATAAAGAAGCAGGGGATGAGGAAAGCCGCAAAACCGAAGTTTTCGGTGATGAGCAGATACGACAGGATGGCTCCCGCCGAACCACAGTAGTTGCAGAACACCTTGCCCGAATTTATCCATTCGCCAGGGCGCAGATTCTCAAGCAGACTCTGGTCGGCGGCTCCCGTGTTGAGATACGACGTCATAGCGACAATCGTGTAGATAGCCAAAAACACGATTAGTACTCCGAACAGGAAGTCGGTTTTCTCGCTCCTTAGAATGTTGGCCAAGCCTAATGCCTCCCTGAATTTGGAGGGCTTGCGTTCCGTTTTCTTTTTTGCCATTTTTGTCAGAAATATATCTTTAATTGCTGTTTATGTTTCAAATAAATCGCCTTTGCGGCTTTATTCAATACAAAATTAGTTGAAAAAACTCGTAAAGAGCCATAATTTCATAACTTTTTTCTAATTTTGCATATTCTTTCAATGAAGTCGATGGATTTCTTACGTAATGGGGTTATGGATTTCTTACGTAATGAGGTCATGGATTTCTTACGGAATGGGGTCGACGGGCTTCTTTAAAATCAAGCAGGATGTAATTCTTTCAATAAAGCAAGATGAAGAAAACAATATACAATAAATTCGACAAGGCTACAATCAATGCTCTGCCATTGGTGTCGTTTCCAGGTAAAATCACAGTCGTGCTCAACGAGTACGAGGCCGAGCGTGCCGTAGACTATCTCCTGTCGTGCGACATCCTTGGCGTAGACACCGAGACACGACCAGCCTTCAGACGAGGACAGAACCATAAGGTGGCGCTTCTGCAGGTGGCAACGCGCGAGCAATGCTTCCTTTTCCGCCTCAACCATTTGGGGCTGCCACCGTCGCTCCTGCGCTTGCTCAGCAACACCTTAGTGCCCATGGTGGGACTCTCGTGGCACGACGACCTCATGTCGCTCCACCGACGCGAGGAGTTCAGGCCGGGATGGTTTATCGACATTCAGGACATCATAGGCAATCTTGGTATCGAGGACAAGAGTCTGCAAAAACTCTACGCCAACCTCTTTGGCGAGAAAATAAGCAAGCGACAACGACTCACCAACTGGGAGGCCGACGTGCTCAGCGACAAGCAGAAGGAATATGCCGCCATTGACGCCTGGGCGTGCATCAATCTCTATGAGGAGATAATGAGACTGATGGCGACGGGAGACTATGAGCTGAAGAATGTTGAATGATTGCGCTCCGCGCAACCATTCAACACTCAACATTCAACATTCAACATTCTAAAATATGTACAAGAAATTATATTTGAAAAAAGGTAAGGAAGAGAGCCTCAAGCGCTTTCATCCTTGGATATTCTCAGGAGCCGTAGCCAACATCGACGAGGGCGTGGAGGAAGGCGAGGTGGTGAGAGTATTCACCGCGTCGGGTGATTTCATCGCCGTGGGCATGTATCAGATTGGCAGCATCGCCGTGCGAGTGCTCTCCTTCCGCGATGTGGAAATCAACGCCGAGTTTTGGGAGGCACGCCTTGCGTCGGCTTGGCAGATGCGCAAGGCCATCGGACTCATCGGACGCGAGAACAACAACACATTCCGACTCGTGCATGGCGAGGGCGACAACCTGCCCGGACTCATCATCGACTGCTACGGCGACACAGCCGTGATGCAGGCCCACTCAGTGGGAATGCACGTCTACCGTATGGAGATTTGCCAGGCTCTTGTGAAAGTGGCTGGAGGCGAGATTGCCAACGTCTACTACAAGAGCGAGACAACTCTGCCCTACAAGGCCGACATTGAGCACGAGAACGGATTCATCTATGGCTCTATGGGTAGCGACGTGGCTATGGAGAACGGACTCAAATTCCACATCGACTGGCTCAAGGGGCAGAAAACGGGATTCTTTGTCGACCAACGCGAGAACCGCCACCTGCTCGAAACCTACTCCAAGGACCGCTCCGTGCTCAACATGTTCTGCTACACAGGCGGATTCTCGGTTTATGCCATGCGCGGCGGAGCAAAGCTCGTTCACTCGGTGGACAGCAGCGCCAAGGCTGTGGAACTGACCAACAAGAACATCGCCATGAACTTCCCCGGCGACGACCGCCACGCGGCTTTCTGCGAGGATGCCTTCAAATATCTCGATGCCAACGACAAGATGTACGACCTCATCATCCTCGACCCGCCTGCCTTTGCCAAGCACCGTGCCGCTCTGCGCAACGCTCTCAAGGGTTACACTCGCCTTAACGTGAAGGGACTGCAACGCATCAAGCCGGGCGGAATACTCTTCACCTTCAGCTGCTCGCAGATTGTGTCGAAGGAGAACTTCCGCAACGCTGTGTTTACGGCTGCCGTGCAGGCCAACCGCAAGGTGCGCATCCTGCACCAGATTCATCAGCCTGCCGACCATCCTATCAACATCTATCATCCCGAGGGCGAATATCTCAAGGGTCTGGTGCTGTATGTGGAGTAGAAGATATTCAAGAACTTCAAGATTCAATGAATAATAAAGAAACTATAGAGAATTTCGTGGACAGAGTGCGACGGTTCGCCTCCGTCCACGATTTATTTGTAAAAGGGGGAAAGTATATTGTGGCTCTCTCGGGCGGAGCCGACAGCGTGGCTATGCTGCTTGTGATGAGGCTGATGGCCCAGGAGCTTGGCTTAAAGGTCGACGCTGCCCATTGCAATTTCCATCTGCGCGGCGACGAGTCGATGCGCGACGAGCTCTTCTGCAAGGATCTTTGCCAACGGCTTGGCGTGCCTTTTCATGTGGTACACTTCGACACGCAGGCTTATGCCGACCTGCATCATGTGAGCATCGAGATGGCTGCCCGCGACCTGCGCTACGCCTATTTCGAGAATCTGCGCCAGGACATCGCTGCCCTCGACATCTGTGTGGCTCATCATCGCGACGACAGCGTGGAGACTGTGCTCCTCAATCTTGTGCGTGGCACCGGACTGCGCGGACTTCGTGGCATCCAGCCCCGCAACGCCCACATCATACGTCCGCTCCTTACGGTGAGCCGACAGGACATTCTACAATTTCTCTCGGCTCAGGGCGAGAGCTACGTCACCGACTCTACCAATCTTCACAACGACGTGAAGCGCAACAAGATACGGCTCGACATCATGCCCTTGCTGCGCGAGCTTAATCCGAGTGTGGCTCAGTCGATATTCGATTCGTCGCTTAGGGTGGGCGAGGCTCTGAAAGTGTTCGACGCGGCTATGGCGAGGAGCATTGGCGAAGTGGTGGATTGTGGTGGCGTTGGAAAGGCTGATGGCGTTGAAAAAACTGAAGGCGGCTTCCGTGTGGATGCCGACCGATTCAGTATCGACATAAAGAAACTTCTCGCTCAGCCGTCGCCCGAGTACACTCTTCACGAGCTTCTTAGCGCATGTGGCTTCTCTTCGGCCCAGGTGGAGCAGGTGTTCGTCTCGCTCCATCGTTGTCCCACTGGCAGGCTGTTTGCCTCCGAGTCGCATGAGCTGGCTTTCGACCGTGGTGGAATCGTGGTGCAGAAGAAGCGGATGGCGGCAGAGCTTCGGCCGATGCGCATTCCCGAAACTGGCACTTATGTCTATGGTGGTGGCATCAGATTGAAGGTAGGTGTGGTGGAGTGGGGCGAGGATAGCAAGCCCAGCCGTCAGCCCCATCACGTGTGTCTCGACGCCTCGCAGGTCAGTTTTCCGCTCACCGTGCGCCCCGTGGAGCAAGGCGACCGCTTCGTGCCGTTCGGCATGGAAGGGATGAAACTCGTGAGCGACTATCTCACCGACCGCAAGAAGAACATCTTTGAGAAACGTTCCCAGCTCGTGGTGACGGATGCCAAGGGCCGCATCTGCTGGCTTGTGGGCGAACGTGCTGACAACCGTTTCCGTGTCACTCCCGCCACAAAGAGTGCTGTGAGTTTAGCCGTCGTGTAGCCCCAAAATTTTTCCTGCCGAGAGAAATATTTTTTCCTGTCCTGCGCGTAAAAATTACCACTTTTCTCCACGCCTGCAAAATTACGACATTTCATCCAAACTTGCAATAGTTGTGGAGGAGTAGCATGGCCGTTTGTGGAGAAGTTGCATTTATGAGTGTGTCAAAGTGGAAGAATGTCATGAATGTCAACTATGTCACGAATGTCATTAGTAGAAAAAGTGGCTGTCATCACCTTATGGTATAATATAAATAAAATAAGTATGTGGTCATATTTATCTTTATATATGAGTGGCAATCTGTGAGAGTGTGTCAAAACCCAAATAATGCGGGCT
>CAKQEI010000033.1 GCA_934230115.1 uncultured Prevotella sp.
AATAA
This sequence comes from uncultured Prevotella sp., assembly GCA_934230115.1. Lineage (GTDB taxonomy): Bacteria > Bacteroidota > Bacteroidia > Bacteroidales > Bacteroidaceae > Prevotella. The sequence goes on from CAKQEI010000033.1 coordinate 6, forward strand.
TCGGTCTTATTCCACACTTGATGTTGGATATTTATACAAAATTACAAATTTAAATTAATATACGATGAATATAGAACTGTTGACCGAGGCAGAAATTGCCACGCTAAGAGAAAACATCATCAACGCCAACCGTATTGTTATCTGTTGCCACAAGTCGCCCGACGGCGATGCATTAGGCTCGTCGCTCGCATGGGCTGAATATTTGCGCACGCAAGGTAAGGAACCCGAAATAATAGTGCCCGACGCCTATCCCGACTTCCTTCAGTGGTTGCCAGGCTCCGAACGCATCATACGCTACGACAAGCATGCCGCCGACAAGGCAGACGCATTGTTCAAGGAAGCCGAGCTAATATTCTGTCTCGACTTCAACGGTACCGACCGTGTGGATGAGATGCGCGATGCACTTGAGCAGTCGCCTGCCAGCAAGATAATGATTGACCATCATCTCGACCCACGCATGGATACCGTGCTTACAGTCTCCTTCCCGCATATCTCAAGCACATCCGAGCTTGTGTTTCGCATCATCTGGCAGATGGGCGGATTCGATGAAATGTCGCGCAAGTGTGCAGCCTGCATTTATTGCGGTATGATGACCGACACAGGCGGATTCACATTTAACAGCAACCAGCCAGAGGTGTTCTTTATCGTAAGCCAGTTGCTCACCAAAGGTATAGACAAGGACAAAATCTATCGCAACGTGTTCCACAACTTCAGTCCGTGGGCAATACGTCTGCGCGGATATCTCATGAGTCAGAAGCTCAATGTGTTCAACGACCTTCATGCGTCCTATTTCACCATCTCGCGCCGCGATATGCGCGACTTCCACTTCATAAAGGGCGACGCCGAAGGACTTGTCAACGAGCCGTTGAAGATAAAGGGAATGCGCCTGTCTATATCATTGCGCGAGGACGACCGCCGTGACAATTTGATTTGGTTGTCGCTTCGCTCGGTGGATGATTTCCCATGCAACAAGATGGCAGCTGAGTTCTTCAATGGTGGAGGTCATCTTAACGCCAGTGGAGGCCGACTGCAATGCTCGCTTGCCGAGGCAGAACGTGTAGTGAGACGCGCGTTAGCCCAATATGAGGATTTGCTTACAAAATAAAGCAACAGGCTTGTGGTGCAAGAAAAAAAGTTAAATATCTCAACTTCAACGCCACATTATATATATATTAAATATAAAAATATTACTTTTGTAACTGCAAACGATAAATAAACAGAACGAAAGAATACAGATGAAGACATTTAAATTACTGATTTGCGCTCTGCTCGCTGTGCTTGCAATCGCATCATGCAGCGACTCCGAGACCTACGCCGACCAGAAGAAGAAGGAACGTGCGGCCATAAACCGCTACATCGCCAACCATAATATAAAGGTAATAAGCGAGGACCAGTTTAAGGCACAGGACTGCACCACCGACACCACAAAGAACGAGTTTGTGCTCTTCGAGAGCGATGGTGTGTATATGCAGATTCAGCGCAAGGGAAGTGGCGAGAAGTTGCAGGACGGCGAGACAGCCGACGTGTTGTGCCGTTTCAACGAGTACAATCTCTTGCAATCCGACTCGACATTGCAGAGCACCAACATCTATCAGTATTCATGGTGCTACGACAAGATGACCGTAAAGAACACCTCAGGCACATTCACCGGTGTGTTCGACAAGAACTTCTGCGTGATGTATATCAACTATGGCTCTACGGCTGTGCCCTCAGGTTGGCTCGTGCCGCTCAGCTATATCAACCTTGGACGCTACACAAGCAGCGATGCTGAACTTGCTAAGGTGCGCCTCATCGTGCCCCACTCAGCAGGACAGAGCAATGCTGTGCAGAGCGTGTATCCTTGTCTCTATGAGATCACATATCAACGTGGACGCTAACGTCGCGCGCTGATAAAGCGATATACTAAAAACATTATTAAAAGTCAATCTATTTAAAACTCCAAAACATTATTGTTATGACTTTGATAAAATCAATTTCAGGCATCCGCGGTACTATCGGCGGACACACGGGCGACACTCTCAATCCGCTCGACATCGTTAAGTTCACAACAGCCTACGCTACATTCATGAAGCGTAACGCCAAGACTGAGGGTCGCGGCAAGATTGTTGTAGGTCGCGACGCACGTATCTCTGGCGACATGGTGCGCAACATTGTTTGCGGCACACTCATGGGCATGGGACTCGACGTAATCGACATCGACCTCGCTACTACACCTACAACCGAGCTTGCTGTACGCTGGACTGGTGCCCTTGGAGGCATCATCATCACCGCAAGCCACAACCCACGCCAGTGGAACGCTCTTAAGTTGCTCAACTCTGAGGGCGAGTTCCTTACAAAGGAGAATGGCAACGAGGTGCTTGAAATTGCCGAGAAGGAAGACTTCGACTATGCTGATGTTGACAATCTCGGTCACTATACACGCGACGATTCTATGAACGCGCGCCACATCCAGAGCGTGCTCGACCTTAAGCTCGCTGATGTTGAGGCTATCCGCAACGCCCACTTCAAGGTGTGTGTAGACGCTATCAACAGCGTAGGTGGCATCATCCTGCCCGACCTTCTCAAGGCTCTCGGCGTGGAGTTCACCATCCTCAACAGCACAGCCAACGGCGACTTCGCCCACAACCCAGAGCCATTGGAAAAGAATCTCCAGGGCATCATGGACGAGATGAAGAGCGGCAAGTACAATCTTGGTATCGTTGTCGATCCAGACGTTGACCGTCTTGCATTCATCTGCGAGAACGGAAAGATGTTCGGCGAGGAGTACACTCTCGTTAGCGTAGCCGACTATGTGCTCTCTCACACTCCGGGCAACACCGTGAGCAACCTCTCTTCTACACGCGCCCTTCGCGACGTGACAGAGAAGCACGGCGGCAAGTATGAGGCTGCGGCAGTAGGCGAGGTGAACGTAACTACCAAGATGAAGGCCGTTGGTGCCGTTATTGGCGGTGAGGGTAACGGTGGAGTTATCTATCCTGAGAGCCACTATGGACGCGACGCCCTCGTAGGTATCGCCCTCTTCCTCTCTTCACTTGCTCACAAGAAGTGTACAGCAAGCGAGCTTCGCGCCACATTCCCAAGCTATCAGATAGCCAAGAACCGTATAGACCTCACACCTTCTACCGACATCGACGCTATCCTTGCCAAGGTGAAGGATATGTTCGCAAGCGAGAAGATTACCGATATCGACGGCGTTAAGATCGACTTCCCCGACAAGTGGGTTCACTTGCGCAAGTCAAACACCGAGCCGATCATCCGTGTCTACAGCGAGGCTGCCACTATGGAGGAGGCCGACGCTTTGGGCAAGAAGCTCATGCAGGTGGTTTACGACATGCAGTAATATCCGCATGTTTCGGAATTTGAAAAATCTGCAAATTTAAAGAATTGAAATAATAAAGCCGCAGCAATCTGTCAATAATGATTGCTGCGGCTTTTTATTTTGTGTCAAAGATTTCGGTTTCTCTAAAAAAATAACTACATTTGCATATATGAACCTTTAAAAGAAAAGAGTCATTATGAAACAGAAAGTTATAATATCAGAAAACCTGGAGCGCGACCTCGTGAACGCCATTTCAGAATGTGAGCACGACCGCATATTCATCCTTACCGACGAGACCACCCACGAGAAATGTATGCCTAAGATGCAGAACTTCCTGTGCCTGAAAGGTGCTCAGTCGATAGTGATACGCCCCACCGACACACACAAGACCCTTGATACTCTTGCCGAAGTGTGGACAGCCCTGAGCCAGGGAGGAGCCACACGCCACTCGCTTATGATAAATCTCGGAGGCGGCATGGTCACCGACCTTGGAGGATTTGCAGCCTCCACATTCAAGCGTGGAATCGACTTCATAAACGTTCCCACAACATTGCTTGCCATGGTCGACGCTTCGGTTGGAGGAAAGACGGGCATTAACTTCTGTGGACTAAAGAACGAGATAGGCGTTTTCTCGGACAGCCGTTTCGTGATAATCAACACCTCGTTCCTCGATACGCTCGACCACGAGAACATCTGCTCTGGCTACGCCGAAATGCTTAAGCACGGACTCATATCCAACGAGAACCATTGGGCAGAGCTTGTAGGCTTCGACCTAGACCAGCCCAACCTCGCACAGTTGCAGCGCATGGTGGCAGAGTCGATAAAGGTGAAGGAGCGTGTTGTCGAGGAAGACCCTCATGAGCATGGCATCCGCAAGGCTCTGAACCTTGGTCATACCATTGGTCACGCCTTCGAGTCGTTTGCAATGAAGCATGACCGTGCTGTTCTTCACGGCTATGCTGTGGCTTATGGTTTAGTGTGCGAGTTGTATATGAGTGCTTGCAAGGCAGGATTCCCTACCGACAAAATGCGTCAAACCGTGCGGTTCATCATCGACAACTACGGACGCTTCCCATTCACATGCGACGACTATCCTGAACTTCTTGAGCTTATGCGTCACGACAAGAAGAACACGGCTGGCACTATCAATTTCACTCTGCTTGGCGGCATTGGCGACATACGCATCAACCAGACAGCAACAAAAGAGGAAATAGAGGAGGCTATGGACTTCTTGAGGGAAGGATAAAATGACAACGTAACCTTCCTACTTACAATAACGCCATTTTATAAGAATGTAGAAAAAGAAGGGATTGTACTATGAGTTTAACTGATGAAGGAACTTATAGATAAACGTAAAAAAAATAGACAGATAAAAATATGGATATAGAAAGAGTAAAAGAGTTGAGACTGAAGCAGGACGGGCTTTCAAAGACTCTCGGCATGGAGTTTTTGTCGACAGATGATCCCGACACTTGCCAGGCTCGAATGAAGGTAGACGAGCGCAACCGCCAGGTGTTCGGATTCTTGAGTGGCGGTGCAACGCTTGCGCTTGCCGAGAATCTTGCAGGAGTAGGCTCTATGACGCTCTGTCCCGACAAGATATGTGTGGGCATAAATGTGAGCGGAAGCCATGTGAAGGCTGTGCTTGAGGGCGACACCGTTACGGCTACAGCCCGCATACTGCACAAGGGAAAGACCCTGCACCAGTGGCATGTGGAGATAAACAACGAGAAAGGCGAGCTTATTTCGTCGGTTGAGATTACCAACTTTGTAATGCACAATCCTAAATAAAAAAGGGGAGAGAGAGGGGAACTTATGAGTTTTGTTTATTTCCGTCTACCGCACACAACGCAGGTCTACCGCAACCGCATAACCGCAGAACCTGAAGAAATAGCGTCGCTCGCCGAACTCAACGGGCGGCGCGGTTTTGTGATAGCCCCGTTTGTCCCGTCGGCCGACTGCCCTATATTGTTGCTGCAAGCAGAATGGGAGCCAGTAGACATTGCTGATGACTGTTCGTTGGAGTCGCGGCTTGTGGATGCCGACTACGAGGCAGAGCGTAGCCGCTATGCAGTTGACTTCGAGAACTATCACGCCCAGTTGCGCGATGGCACATTCTCGAAGATAGTGCTTGCGCGTAGTGCCCATCTTAGGGCCACGGAGCAAATACCAGCTTTGTCGCTCTTCGTGCGTGCTTGCCGCAAGTATCCGCGCATGTTTATAGCCCTGTTCTCAACCGAGCGCAGCGGCACATGGCTCATAGCCACTCCCGAGATTCTTGTAAGCGGCGAGCGAGGCAACATGACGACCATGGCGCTTGCTGGCACCAAAAGCAAGGACGACAACACGCCGTGGAGCACAAAGAACATACAGGAGCAACGTTATGTTGAGACCTACATCACCGAGTGTATAGAGCACTACACTTCCGACTTCTCCGTTGAGGGCCCCTATACCACCCGTGCCGGCGATCTTGTGCATCTGCGTTCAGACATACGCTTCAACCTTGCCGACACTTCGCACATAGGCGACCTGCTCAATGCTCTTCATCCCACGCCAGCTGTATGTGGCATTCCTAAAGCTGCCACACGCGACTTTATTGTTGCCAATGAGTCGGCTCCGCGAAGTTATTATAGCGGTTTCTCGGGAATGCTCGACCCCGACGGCTGCACAAATCTCTTCGTCACTCTGCGTTGCATGAAGTTGAATGTAGGCAATGTCTACACTCTATATGCCGGAGGCGGACTCCTGAAGGACAGCACATGCCAGTCGGAGTGGGACGAGACTGAGGCAAAAATGAACACTATGCGAAAGACATTTGTAAAATAGAAATATAATTAGTAAAACAATTATATATATCTGTATAAAAAGAAACATATCTGTAAAACAAAAAAGAAAAATGTTCTCGAATAAAGAAAATATAAATATCCTCACGTCACTTCTGATGGAATATGGCGTAAGCGACGCAGTCGTGTGCCCAGGCAGCCGCAACGCTCCCATTGTTCACAATCTGAGCCAGTGTGGGTCGATACGTTGCCATCCAGTCACCGACGAGCGTTCGGCAGGTTTCTATGCCTTAGGCTTGGCACAGGCCACGGGTCGTCCTTCGGTAGTGTGCGTAACGTCGGGCACAGCCCTTCTTAATCTTGCTCCTGCTGTGGCTGAGGCTTACTATCAGCATATTCCGCTTGTTGTGGTTTCTGCCGACCGCCCTGTTCAGTGGATAGGACAACTCGACGGACAGACTCTTCCACAACCCGACGCTTTGGGACGCTTCGTGCGCAAGGCTGTATCCTTGCCCGAACTACATTCTTCTTCGGCTGAAGCCGACAAAAGTCTTGACGAGGAGCGTTGGTTTTGCCGCCGGCTTGTGAATGAGGCTCTGCATGCCTCCTGCTTCCGTCAGCCAGCTCCTGTGCATATTAATGTGCCAATATCCGAGCCACTCTTCACTTTTGACGTAGAAGAGCTGCCCAAAGTCAGCCGCTTCCGCCTTATGGAGCAAGTGAAGATAGTCGACGAGCAGAGTGGGTTTATGGAGACGGTATTGAATGCCGACCGTCCGCTCATCGTCATTGGCCAGATGGCAAAGAACGTCATTACCACAGCCACCCTGCAGTCGCTCTCGCAGCATTATGTGGTGTTTGTCGAGCCTCTTGCCAGCTCTTCCTACGAGACTGTGCACTTCGACGAGGTGGTGAGACGCATTTCCACCTCCAACCTCGACACCTCTTCTTTCTTCCCCACATATATAATATATGTAGGCGACACGATAGTAAGCAAGTCAACGCGCCGCTGGTTGCGCGAGTCGAAGGCGCCTGCCTGTCTTATTGCTCCTGACGCTCTCGACCTTCACGACCCCACCATGACCCTTGAGAATATATTGGAAACACCAATGGAGGACATCGACACGCTCCTTGCCTCGCTGTGCAACCTCTACGAATATCCCGAGGACTACGCCGACAACGAGGCTGTGATGGAGCATGAGCCCGAGCGCCGTGCCTTCTATGCCAAGTGGAAGAGTCTGCTCGACCATTGTACCGAGCACGCCGAAAGCTATGAGCCAAGCTACTCGCAGATGGCTGTGGTGAAGTATTTCGAGCAGCAGCTTGCCGACCTTGACATCGACATCTGCGTGCATTACGCCAACAGCTCTGCCGTGCGCCTTGCCTGCATCTACGCCCAGCATTATGTATGGTGCAACCGTGGAGTGAACGGCATCGAAGGCACATTGTCCACAGCAGCCGGATTCTCGCTTGCTGCCGAAGCTCTTACGGTTTGCGTTGTAGGCGACCTTAGCTTCTTCTACGACCAGAACGCCCTTTGGAACACTAATATCAACGGCAATCTGCGCATAATACTTCTCAACAACCGTGGAGGTGGCATCTTCCGCCAGTTGCCAGGATTGGAGGAAAGTCTGGTGGCCGACACCTTTGTAGGTGCAGCCCACGACACCACAGCCCAGGGCATCTGCACCCAGAACGACATAGGCTATATGTCGGCAAAGAATATGGACGAGATGCAGATAGGCGTAGTGAGCCTGCTTACGCGCGACACCGACCGCCCGATGCTGCTTGAGGTGTTCACCGATGCCGATGCCGACTCAAAGGCAATGGCCGACTATCTCTCTTCGTTATAGATACATTTGTCGATGCGTTCGCCAATGTCGTTGGCAATGCGTCGGTATTGATCCGAGGCGATGAATCCAGTGTTGCGTCTGAGCATCAGGCCCACATCGCCCACGCTCGAAGTGTAGCACGACAACTCGTTATGGTATTGGGTTGAGTGCACACTTTGGCGCGATATTTCCCTTTCCCTCTCCCTCATCAGTTGGTTGCAGAGCTTCTTCATCAGCGGCATTACCACCTTGTCGAAGAGGTGGTGGCCCTGAATGTACATATAGGTTTCTTCGGGTTTCACGCCCAGCCGCTTCATGTCCTCCTTCACCTTCATGTAGCCTTCCTTTGCGTCGGGATGTTGGCGTTGCAGAATATTAATTCGGTGAGCCACCCTTCGGCGTAATGTGGCAAGCTGTGAGGCGGCAGAGTCGGGCGAGATATTGCCCATCTCTATGGCATGGAGAAAGTCGGTGATTGAGAATTTCTGAGTTGTGGCTGTGCGGTACGACCATATATTCCATACAAACAGCGGGAATATCGTTGTGGAATATTCGCTGAGGAAAGCCTCGAAGTCGAATCGCACATTGTCGTTGAGCGTAGCCGCCACGCAAATCTCGTGCAGCGACGGAGCGTAGCATTGCATGTTTTCGATGGCGTAGGCGTAGGTATGGAATATGTACGGGCTTTCGAGAATGGTCTTCGACGTGGCTGTGGCTCCCTGCTGCATGTAGTCGTAGTCGGCGTCCACGCAGGCAATCATGTTCTTGCCCACCGCTCCGTCGGCGATGAGGCTCATTATTGCCGCCTTCTTGCCGCGCTCCAAGTGCTCGAGGCGCGACGGCAGCATCACCTCGAAATAACGCTCCTTGTTCTCAAACCGCGAGAGAATGGAACGCCAGAAGAAAATGTCGTCGTAGCTTTCCACATAAGCCACGATACGGTGGCGAGCCTTCCTTGAGTTAAGACGGTTGGCCGCTTCGATGTATTGCGACGTGATATTGTCGCGAAGTCGTTTGCCCATAGTCTTTTCTTAAAAAGTGGATTTATACTTGGTCGGTAATGTCGCTCACTTCGGTCACTCTGTCTGCCCATCCGTTCATAATCACGGCAGGCGAGTGGGTGGTAAGAATAATCTGCACGTTGGGGTTAAGCGTGAGGATGAGGTCGATGAGCCGCTGTTGCCAGTCGATGTGCAGGCTCACCTCAGGCTCGTCCATGAACAGCACATAGGGGCGTTGGTCCTCCACAAGCACCGTGAGCAGTATCACAAGCATCTGTTTCTCGCCGCTCGACAGCTGGTAGGGAGTGAGCGTCTCGCCAATTTGCGAGAACCTGATTTCGTTCTCCGTGCGCACAATCTTCTTGCCCGTCTCCGAGAACAGGTTGTCGATGAGGTCCTGAAACGTCTTCTTTGGAGCAGAAATCTGCTGCGCTTGCAAGGCTGCGTCGGCATCTCCGCTCTGCAGGCAACTGATGATGCGGTTGCCTATGTTCACCTGATAGTCGAGATATTTTCTTTGCAGGAAGAACAGCTGCATGTCAAGCTCAGTGGTGAGGTCGGATAGGGCAGTGTTCAGTTTGCCCACTGCGTCAAGATTGAGCAACGGACGGTCGAACGAGCGTATCACGTCGTATCTTATCCATTTTGCCTCCTCAGGCTCCACCGATATGCGCACCCCCTTGAGCATGTGGCTTGGAAACTCACCTCCAGCCGACAGCCCCTTCACCACCTTATTAAGAATGGTGCTCTTGCCCACACCGTTTATGCCGCTAAGTATGTTCACCTGTCGGTCGAGGTTCCACACCACGTGGCGTCGTCCGCTCCACAGAGAGTCGATTTCAATTTGTTTTATGTATTCGGCGTATTTCATAACGAATGCAGTTTTAGGTTTTCTGATTTAAAGATTCATCCACATGAACTTTTTTCATCCACAAATTTATGAAATAAATCCGTAAGTAGTACACATGCGCGGCGTATTTTTTATAACTTTGCAGCCAATTATACAAAATTATAGGTAAAAAGTATGGATAACAAACGACCACTAATAGCCCATCTGTGCATCTTGATGGCTTGTGTATTTTGGGGGTTGATGTCGCCTATAGGCAAGATAGCCATGCAGAATGGCATCGACAACATCGACCTCGTTTATTTCCGTGCCTGTGGCGGTGCGGTGTTGTTTTGGCTCACGTCATTGTTTGTGAAGAAGGAGCATGTTCCGTTCAAGGACATCTTGGCGTTCAGCGGAGCCGGACTCTTGGGTCTTGTGGGCAACCAATGCTGCTTCACCATCGGTCTGAGCATCACCACCCCCTCCAACGCCAGCATCGTCACCACCTCGTTGCCTATATTCGCCATGATACTCTCAGCCCTTATCCTCAAGGAGCCAATCACGGGCAAGAAAGCCTTGGGCGTGGGCATAGGTTGTGCTGGAGCCTTGATATTGATACTCAGTAGCGCGGCAGCCCACGACTCGCGAGTAGGCGACCTGCGTGGCGACCTGCTCTGCATCTTCGCCCAATTCTCCTTCGCCCTCTATCTTGCCCTCTACCGCAACTATATCCGCCGCTATTCGCCCATCACCGTGAGCAAATGGATGTTCACCTGGGCAGCCGTGCTGCTCACTCCGTTCATGATAGGCCATGTGGCGTCTACCGATTGGGGCGCAGTAACCCAGGAAGCCTGGATGGGCACGGCGTTCGTAGTGTTCTTTGCCACCTACATATCCTATCTCCTCATGCAGATAGCCCAGAAGACGCTTCGCCCCACTGTGGTGAGCATCTACAACTATATGCAGCCAGTGGTGGCAGTAAGCGTGAGTCTTGCCATGGGCATGTGCGTGTTCACGTGGAAACAGGCTGTGGCTGTGGCTCTTGTGTTTGGCGGCGTGTGGCTTGTGATAAAGTCGAAGTCGAGAAACGACATGAGTAAGGCTGAAAAATAAACGTGGCAGATTGAAAAACAGAAAAAAATAGGAGGTCGAGCATATTTCATCGCTCAGCCTCCTATTTTCAATTATTCGATTCATTACTTTTGTATAAGCCCCATTTCCTCGGCCTTCTGCATCAGCAACTGCATCAGCGGTTCGCGCTCATTCGCCACCTTATTGTCGAGCACGGCATCCTTGAGATATTGTTTCAGGGTGCCAACCTCACGGCACGGTTTAAGGTTGAAAATCTCCATAATCTCGTTGCCGTCGATAACGGGCTGCAGCAGCCGCTTGTAGTCGCGCTCCTTAAGGTCGGTAAGCTTCTCGCGCACCATGCGGAAATTCTCAAGAAACTGTTTCTTTCTCACCTCGTTCTTCGACGTGATGTCTGCCTCGCACAGCGTCATGAGGTCGTCGATGTCGTCGCCGGCATCGTTCATTAGTCGTCTTACGGCAGAGTCGGTCACCACCTCGTCGGCAATCACAATGGGTCGCATGTGCAGGTCGACCAGCTTCTCCACATATTTCATTTTAGCATCCATAGGCAACTTCATGCGTCGGAAAATGCCTGGAATCATCTTCGCCCCCAGATAGTTGTGGTTGTGGAACGTCCATCCGCATGCAGACTCCCATCGTTTCGACTTCGGTTTGCCGATGTCGTGGAACAGGGCAGCCCATCTGAGCCACAGATTGTCGCTCTTTCGCGCCACGTTGTCCACCACCTCAAGCGTGTGGTAGAAGTTGTTCTTGTGCGCCCTTCCGTTTCTTGTCTCCACAATGTCGAGAGCCGCAAGCTCGGGTATGATGAGCTGCAGTAGTCCGCAACGTTGCAGTTCCACGAATCCCCGGCTCGGCTGTGCCGTCTTCATAATCTTGTTCAGCTCGTCGGCAATGCGCTCGCCGCTCACTATCTTTATGCGCTCGGCGTTGCGCGAGAGAGCCTCGAACGTCTCGTCGTCGATGTAGAACTTCAGCTGCGCCGAGAATCTCACGCATCTCATCATGCGCAGAGGGTCATCGGAGAAGGTGATGTCGGGGTCGAGTGGCGTGCGTATTATTCCGTCCTCAAGGTCGTAGATGCCGTCGAAGGGGTCGACCAGCTCGCCGAAGCGTTCGTGGTTGAGGCAGATGGCCATAGCGTTGATGGTGAAGTCGCGTCGGTTCTGGTCGTCCTCCAAGGTGCCGTCCTCCACCACCGGCTTGCGCGAGTTGCGGTCGTAGCTCTCGCGTCGCGCCCCCACAAACTCCACCTCCGTGTCGTAGTATTTCACTTGTGCCGTGCCGAAATTGCGGTATACGGCAAGATGAGCGCGTGGCTTGCCCGTCTTGGGGTTTTTGCCAAGGCGTCGCTGCAGTGCCTTAGCCACCTCAATGCCGCTGCCCACCACCACCACGTCGATGTCGTTGGTGGGTCGCTCAAGGAAAATGTCGCGCACGTATCCTCCCACGAGATAGCATTCCACGCCCAACTCGTCGGCAGTCTCGCCTATTTTATGGAAAATGTTCTTGTCAAGTATCTGTGCCAGTTCGGCATCGCTATATATCTTCATAATTCGTAAACCGGTGTTTTCTACTTTTTACAATCAAAATGCAAAATTACAAAAAAAACGACAAACAACGGGGTTTGAACCGAAGTAATATCCAATCAACAGAAATCCCCTAAAAAATTTTGCTCTTCATTCTATTTATCGTACCTTTGCATATCACAGCAATGAAAAATAGCCTATCACGGCAATAAGAAATTGCGTGTCATAGCAAAGAAAAAAGTATCATATAAAAACATAGCACGAATATGCCAGAAATCTCAGTACGCGGACTTGAAATGCCCGAATCGCCAATCAGAAAGTTGGCACCGTTGGCAGCCGACGCCAAGAAACGAGGCGTGAAAGTTTACCACCTCAATATCGGCCAGCCCGACCTGCCCACGCCGCAGGTGGGACTCGATGCGCTGAAGCACATCGACCGCACCGTACTCGAATACTCACCGTCGCAGGGCATACAGTCCTACCGTGAGAAACTCACCAACTACTACAAGCGTTTTAAAATCGATGTCACCGCCGACGACATCATCATCACGTCGGGCGGCTCAGAGGCTGTGCTCTTCGCCTTCATGTCGTGTCTTAACCCTGGCGACGAAATCATCATCCCCGAGCCTGCCTACGCCAACTACATGGCATTCGCTATATCAGCCGGAGCAAAAATCCGCACTATCGCCACAACGATAGAGGAGGGATTCTCGCTACCAAAGGTTGAGAAGTTTGAGGAGCTCATCAACGAGCACACACGCGCCATACTCATCTGCAACCCCAACAACCCTACCGGCTACCTCTACACACGCCGCGAGATGAACCAGATACGCGACCTCGTGAAGAAATACGACCTCTATCTCTTCTCCGACGAGGTCTACCGCGAGTACATTTACACCGGCTCGCCCTATATCTCGGCTTGCCATCTTGAGGGCATTGAGCAGAACGTGATTCTCATCGACTCCGTGTCGAAACGCTACTCAGAGTGCGGCATCCGCATCGGAGCGTTGATAACTAAGAATCCCGAGGTGCGCGCCGCCGTGATGAAGCTCTGCCAGGCACGCCTCTCGCCGCCACTCTTAGGACAGATTGTGGCCGAAGCCTCGCTCGACGCTCCCGAGGAGTACTACCGCGACGTCTACGAGGAGTATGTGGAGCGACGCAAATGCCTTATCGACGGACTCAACCGCATCCCCGGCGTCTACTCGCCCATCCCCATGGGAGCCTTCTACACCGTGGCAAAGCTGCCTGTCGACGACAGCGAGAAGTTCTGCCGCTGGTGTCTTGAGGAATTCACCTACGAGGGCGAGACCGTGATGATGGCTCCTGCCGCCGGATTCTACACCACTCCTGGTGTGGGCCGCAACCAAGTGCGCATAGCCTACGTGCTGAAGAAGGAAGACCTCTCGCGTGCCCTCATCGTGCTGCGCAAGGCTCTTGAGGCTTACCCGGGACGAGTGGACAGCGTTGATTGATTATTTCTAATGTTAAGTGTTTAATTTTTTATTGTTAAGTGTTAAGTGTTAAATGTTAAGTTCCCCCACAATTTAACACTTAACATTTAACACTTAACATTTAATACATAAAAAATGAATTTTCCCCTTTTCATAGCCCGCCGCATTTATTCCGACCATACCGACGACCGCCAGAAGGTGTCGAAGCCTGCCATACGCATAGCTACGGCGGGAGTAGCTATAGGCTTGGCGGTGATGATTATAAGCGTGTGTGTGGTGTTCGGATTCAAGCACACCATACGCGACAAGGTGGTGGGTTTTGGCAGCCACGTGCAGGTGGCCAACTTCTACACCCTGCAGTCTTCTGCCACAGACCAGCCCGTGCAGATGAACGACTCCATGATGCAGGTGCTCGGCAAGACCTACGGCGTGAGCCACGTGCAGCGCTTCGCCATGAAGCAAGGCATATTGAAGACCGACAACGACTTCCTTGGAGTGATGTTCAAGGGCGTTGGTCCAGAGTTCGACTCCACGTTCATCCACCAGAACATGGTGAGCGGCTCAATACCCAAGTTCTCCGACTCGAGCAGCACCAACAAGATTCTCATCTCGCAGACCATGGCCGACAAGTTGCGGGTGAAGAGCGGCGACCGCATCTTTGCCTACTTCATAGGCGCGGGTGGGGTGCGTGCCCGCAAGTTCACCATCCAGGGCATCTATCAGACCAATCTCTCGCAGTACGACAAAGTGACGTGCTTCTGCGACCTCTACACGGCCCGCAAGCTGAACGGATGGACCGACGACCTTGCCACGGGAGCCGAGCTCACGGTTAAGGACTTCTCGCGCCTTGGCGAGACAGCCGAGGTGCTCGTCAACCGCGTCAACCGCACCAGCGACGCCTACGGCAACACCTATTCCACCAAGACTATACGCGACCTCTCGCCGCAGATTTTCTCGTGGCTCGACCTTCTCGACCTCAATGTGTGGATTATCCTTGCCATCATGACAGCCGTGGCTGTGGTGACAATGATCAGCGGTCTGCTCATCATCATCCTCGAGCGCACCACCATGATAGGCATCCTCAAGGCTCTTGGAGCGCGCAACTCCACCGTGCGCCACACCTTCCTGTGGTTTGCCGCCTTCATCATAGGCAAGGGTCTCGTCATAGGCGACATTCTCGCCCTCGCCCTCATCTTCCTGCAGAAGACTACGGGCATCGTGAAGCTCGATCCAGCCACGTATTACGTGGACACAGTGCCCGTGGAGGTGAACTGGCTCTTCATCCTCGCCCTCAACGTCGCCACTCTGCTCATAGCCATGTTTGTGCTGATAGCCCCGAGCTACCTCATCTCGCATATACATCCGGCCAAGTCGATGAGATACGAGTAGAAAAGGTCCATGGGCAGAAATTGCCAAAATGTGCGATTGTTTATGCATATTACTAATGTCAAAATGTCATTAGTCATTAAGTCATAAAGAAAAGAGTGAAGAACGAAGTATCCATGTGTATAGAAGGGTGGGCGAGGGATTGCCCGCCCTTCTGCACTTATAAAACACATAAATATACACTTGAAAAACCAATTACCGCACAAAAGTTTTGGAAATGTGCAAAGAATGATGTATCTTTGCACAAAATTTTGAAGATTGTGCAATGGAGCAAATACCCAGTTTCAATTCATATATTGAAGATAGTATTATAAAGTTTTGGGATAAGGACGCATTTACCGACTACAAGGGAGCGACCTTGCAATACCACGATGTGGCCCGCAAGATAGAGAAGCTACACATCATGTTTGAGAACTGTGGCGTGAAGCGCGGCGACAAGATTGCCTTGTGCGGACGCAACAGCAGCCATTGGGCTGTGGCCTTCCTTGCCACGCTCACATTCGGAGCTGTGGCTGTGCCAATACAGAATGAGTTCACGGCCGACCAGATTCACAATATAGTGAATCATAGCGAGTCGAAGTTGCTGTTTGTGGGTGACGTGGTGAAGACGCAGATAAATGCCGACGAGATGCCTCATCTTGAAGGCATTATGTACCTGCCCGACTTCTCCATTGTAGTGGCACGCACCGAACAGCTCACGTTCGCACGCGAACACCTCAACGAGATTTTTGGCAAGCGCTACCCCAAGTTCTTCCGCAAGGAACATATACATTATTATATAGAGCAGAGTCCTGAGGAGCTGGCAATGATCAACTACACCAGTGGCACCACGGGATTCTCAAAGGGCGTGATGCTGCCCTACCGCGCTCTGTGGGGCAACCTCGACCACATACTCAAGTGCTTGTCGCCCAACGTCAAGCCAGGAAGCAACCTGGTGAGCATACTGCCCATGGCCCACATGTATGGACTTGCCGTGGAGTTCCTCTTCGGATTCATCAACGGCTGCCACATCTATTTCCTCAACCGTCTGCCTTCACCTTCGCTCATAGCCGAGGCGTTTGCAGAGGTTAAGCCGCGCCTGATTGTTGCCGTGCCGCTTGTGGTTGAGAAAATCATACGCCGCAAGGTGCTTGCGCAGGTGCAGACCAACCGCATGAAGCTGCTCATGAACATGCCGGTGATAAGCAAGAAAATCAAACAGCACATCCGCCAGCGCATCATGGACGCCTTCGGAGGCAACGCCTACGAGATAATCGTGGGAGGTGCGCCGCTCAACCAGGGCATAGAGGAGTTCTTGAACAGCGTGGGAGTGCCTGTTACTATTGGCTACGGCACCACGGAGACGGCTCCGCTCATCACCTTCGTCAATTACGATAATTATAAGGTGGGGTCGTGCGGACCAGTTGTGGCTCACATGGAGGCAAAGGTGCTCAGCCCCGACCCCGAGCACATTCCCGGCGAACTTGTGGCGCGAGGCTTGAACGTGATGCTTGGCTACTACAAGAACGAGGAGGCCACACGCGCCGTAATCGACGAGGACGGATGGTTCCACACTGGCGACCTCGCCACTATGGCTCCATCAGGCCACTTCTACATCAAGGGACGAATAAAGAACATGCTGCTTGGAGCCAACGGACAGAACGTCTATCCCGAGGAGATAGAGGACAAGCTCAACAACATGCCGCTCGTGGCCGAGAGCATTATCATACAGCGTAGCAACAAACTCGTGGCGCTCGTTCACCCCGAAATCGAGGACAAGGAGGACATGAACTTCGACGACGACGACGTGAAGGGAATCATGGACGAGAACCTCAAGACTCTTAACTCTCAGCTGCCGCCTTTCTGCAAGATCGCTGCCATCGAGATACAGAAGGAGGAATTCCAAAAGACGGCAAAGAAGAGCATCAAGAGATATCTTTACAAATAAACAAAAAACACCTCACATCAAAAACGACTACAATGAAGGAGATACCGAGTTTTAATTCTCTTATAGAGAAGAGCATCATTGACAATTGGGACAAGGATGCTCTCACCGATTTCAAGGGTGCTACCTTGCAATACCACGACGTGGCGCGCAAGATAGAGAAGCTGCACATCATGTTTGAGAGCAGCGGAGTGGTGAAGGGCGACAAGATTGCCCTCTGTGGACGCAACAGCGCAAGCTGGGCTGTGGCTTTCCTTGCCACTCTCACCTATGGTGCCGTGGCTGTGCCTATACTGCATGAGTTCACCGCCGACCAGATACACAACATCGTCAACCACAGCGAGGCCAAGCTGCTCTTCGTGGGCGACTATGTTGCCACTATCATCGACCAGACCAAGATGCCCGACCTTGAGGGTATAATCTACATTCCCGACTACTCGCTTGTGGTGTCGCGCACCGACAAGCTGACTTATGCCCGCGAGCACCTCAACGAGATGTTCGGCAAGAAATATCCCAAGTATTTCCGCAAGGAGCACGTGAGCTACTACAAGGAGCAGAGCAGCGAGGAGTTGGCCCTTATCAACTACACAAGTGGCACAACTGGTTTCTCCAAGGGTGTGATGATTCCCTACCGCGCCTTGTGGAGCAACTACGACTTCGCCATGACTGTAATCGGCAAGAAGATAAAGAAGGGCGCCAACGTCATCAGTATTCTGCCTATGGCCCACATGTACGGCATGGCGTTTGAGTTCATGTTTGAGTTCCTTTACGGTTGCCACGTCTTCTACCTCACACGTGTGCCGTCGCCAGCCATTATCGCTGCCGCATTCGCCGAGGTGAAGCCAACCATCATCATCGCCGTGCCCCTCGTCATTGAGAAAATCATCCGCAAGAAGGTGTTCCCAAAGATTCAGAACAACCGTATGCGCCTGCTCTTGAACATGCCTATCGTGAGCAAGAAGGTGAACGAGAAGATACGCGAGCAGGTGGTGAACGCATTCGGCGGCAACTTCTACGAGATTATCGTTGGCGGAGCTGCCTTCAACCAGGAGGTGGAGCAGTTCCTCAAGCGCATAGAGTTCCCATATACCGTAGGCTACGGAGCCACGGAGTGTGCCCCAATCATCTGCTACGCCGACTATCAGGAGTTTGTGGCTGGCTCATGTGGCAAGCCTGTTGTCCACATGGAGGTGAAAATCGACTCTCCCGATCCCGAGAATGTGCCTGGCGAGATTCTTGCGCGTGGCCTGAACGTGATGCTCGGCTACTACAAGAACGAGGAGGCTACTGCACAGACGCTCGACGCCGAGGGATGGTACCATACGGGCGACCTTGGACTCATGGACAGCGAGGGCAACGTTTTCATTAAGGGACGCTCTAAGAACATGCTCTTGGGCGCGTCGGGACAGAACATCTATCCCGAGGAGATTGAGGACAAGCTCAACTCGCTCGCCATGGTCAATGAGTGTGTGGTTGTGCAGCGTGGCGAGAAGCTCGTGGGCTTGGTTTATCCCGACTTCGATGAGGCTGCCACAATGCGCCTTAACGACTCCGACCTGGAGAAGATAATGGAGGAGAACCGCCAGGAGCTCAACGCCACACAGCCGCCCTACTGCCGTCTGTCGGCAATAGAAATCGTGCATGAGGAGTTTGAGAAGACTCCTAAGAAGAGCATCAAGAGATACTTGTACAAGTAACAGCCCACTGAAAAGTAGAAACAAGCAGAACACTTGTGCAAAGAACGAGAAACTTACTACTACACAATACTTTTTAATGTCGCAGTCTCTATATTTATAATATATATGGGATTGCGGCGTTTTTTTATGCCCTCTATCCAAGTGGAGGGTCTTTTGTTCACCCTTCAACCGCTCACAATCCAGATAATTATTGTAATTTTGCATTTGGATAGATTAAAAACAAAAATCATACAGATATGTCAGAAGTACCCACACTAATAAACGACCTTGCCCTGATACTTATCGTGGCAGGCGTCGTCACGCTGCTGTTCAAGCGACTCAAGCAGCCACTCGTCTTGGGCTACATCATGGCGGGATTTATCGTGAGTCCGCACATGCCCTACACAATGTCGGTAATCGACAACACCGACATAAAGACGTGGGCAGACATCGGAGTGATGTTCTTGCTCTTCTCCTTAGGCTTGGATTTCTCGTTCAAGAAAATCATAAAGATGGGCGTTGCGCCAGTCATCACCACGCTCACCATCATCTTCGCAATGATGACGCTCGGCATAATCGTGGGGCACGGGTTCGGATGGAACCGCATGGACTGCATCTTCCTTGGCGGTATGCTCGCCATGAGCTCCACCACCATTATATATAAGGCGTTCACCGACATGGGTCTGCGCCAACAGCAGTTTGCCCAACCCGTCATGAGCGTGCTCATACTTGAGGACGTGCTTGCCATTGTGATGATGGTGATGCTGTCGGCTTTGGCGAGCGGCTCCAGTCCCGATGGTGGCGAGATGATAGGTTCGGTGCTTAAGATATGCTTCTTCCTTGTGCTGTGGTTTGTGGTGGGCATATTCGCCGTGCCCTTGATTTTACGTCTCAACCGCAAGCTCATCAACAACGAGACCTTGCTCATCGTGTCGCTCGGACTCTGCTGCCTTATGGCTGTGGTGTCCACCAAGGTAGGCTTCAGCTCAGCCTTCGGAGCCTTTGTCATGGGCAGCATACTCGCCGAAACCATCGAGGCAGGCAAGATAGAGAAGCTTGTAGCCCCGGTGAAAGACCTCTTCGGAGCCATCTTCTTCGTGTCGGTGGGCATGTTGGTAGACCCTAAAATCATCATCGAGTATGCTGTGCCTATAGCCGCCCTCGTGCTTACAATACTTGTGGGTCAGGCCGTGTTCGGCACGTTCGGATTCCTCATAGGCGGACAGTCGCTTAAGTCGGCCATGCGATGCGGATTCTCCATGGCACAGATAGGTGAATTCTCGTTCATCATAGCTTCGTTGGGACTTTCGCTCAAGGTGACGGGCGAATTTCTCTATCCTGTTGTGGTGGCAGTATCTGTGATAACCACCTTCCTCACCCCCTACATGATACGCTTCTCAGTGCCTTGCTACGGGGTGCTTGAGCGCCGGTTGCCCAAGACGTGGATCAGGGCTTTGAACAATGTCACCCTCTCGCATCCATCCTCCGCACCTAAAGGCAACTGGCACAGTCTGATAGCCCAGATGGCACGCATCACCGTGGTCTACTCGATACTCTCGATAGCCACAATAGCCATAATGTTCTCGTTCTTCCTGCCGTTCATACGCAGCGTGATGCCCCACATGCTGTGGTGGGCAAACGGAATATGCGGATTGCTCACCGTGATGCTCATAGCCCCATTCCTCCGCGCCATGGTGATGAAGAAGAACCACAGCGAGGAGTTCAAGGCATTGTGGGGCGAGAGCCGCTCCAACCGCTTGCCGCTGCTTGTTACAATCCTCGTCCGTCTTGTCATAGCCTCTGCCTTCGTGTTCTACATAGGCAACTACATGACACGCTTCACCAATGCCCTGATAATTGCCCTCACGGCTGCACTCGTGTTCATAATGCTTGTGTCGAAACGTCTGAAGAAGCAGAGCATCATGATGGAGCGATTGTTTGTGCAGAACCTCCGCTCGCGCGACATCGAGCAGCAGGTGTTGGGACTGAAGAAACCCCTCTACGAGGGACATCTGCTCGACCGCGACATCCATATCTCCGACATTGACGTGCCCGAGAACTCTACATGGGCAGGACTGTGTCTTGCCGACTTGAGGTTGAGCAACCGCTTCGGAGTGCACATCAGCAGCATCCTGCGTGGACACCAGCGCATCAACATCCCAGGTGGCGACAGCATCATCTTTCCGGGCGACCGGCTCCAGGTGATTGGAAGCGACTCGCAGCTTGCCTCCATGCACGCTGCCATCGACGGCGACATTGTGCCCGAAGACCCCGACATCGAGAAACGCGAAATGCGACTCTCGCAGATTGTCATCGATAAACGCTCGCCCTTCGTGGGCAAGACTCTGCCAGAGACGGGCATACGCGACCGTTTCAACTGTATGGTGGTGGGCAGAGAGGAAGGCAAGGAAAACCTCTCTATGGTAAGCACTTCCTACAAGCTGCACCTCGGCGACATTCTATGGATAGTGGGCGAGGAGGAAGCTCTCGCCAATCTGCAGGAAGCAAACAACGGAAATAACAAATAAAAAAACAAACTAATAAAACCATTCCAACTATGACCAACAAATCATTGTCTATGCTTGCAGCCGCAGCATTATTGCTCACCCCAGCTGCCAAAGCTCAAAACTTGATTCCGCAGCCACAGTCGTTCACTGCCGGCAAGGGATTCTTCGTGGCCAAGGACAAAGGCTACAAACTCGTGAACAAGGCAGGCTCTGTTGCCGACAACATCTACTCAGCCAAGTGGGCTGCCAAGGCTGCTGCCAACGCAAAGCCGACTGTTCTCATGCAGAAGCTCGACAACGCCTCGTCGCCCGAAGCCTATCGCCTGCATGTCACCACCGACTCCATTGTGATAAGCGCAGCTTCAGCCGACGCTTTCCGCTATGCGTGGCAGACCGTAGAGCAGCTCAACACACGCAAGGGCATCATGGCTTGCGACGTCGATGACGCTCCTGCCTACAAGTGGCGCTCGCTGATGATTGACGTGTCGCGTCATTTCTTCCCCATCGATTTCCTGAAGAAGCAGATCGACGTGATGGCTCAGTACAAGTTCAACCGCCTGCACATCCACCTCACCGATGCAGCAGGATGGCGCATAGAAATCAAGCGTTATCCGCGACTCACCAATTTTGCGGCCTGGCGTCCGGAGGCTCTGTGGAAGGACTGGAGCAACAATGGAGCCAAATACACACAGGAGGGAACCGACGGAGCCTACGGCGGCTACTACACCCAGGAACAGCTTCGCGACCTCGTGGCTTACGCCTCGCAGCGAGGCATTACCATCGTGCCTGAGATAGAGATGCCCGGACATTCGGAGGAGGTGCTCACGGCCTATCCTGAGCTCTCTTGCACACATGAGCCTTACAAGCAGTCGGACTTCTGCCCCGGAAGTATCGCCACATATGATTTCCTTGAGAATGTGCTCAAGGAGGTTATGGACATCTTCCCCTCGGAATACATCCACGTGGGTGGCGACGAGGCTGCCAAGAAGTCGTGGGACGACTGTCCGCTCTGCCAGAAGAAGATGAAGGAACTTGGCTGCGACAAGAACGGATTGCAAGCCCACCTCATCACCCACATGGGCAAATTCCTCAGTCAGCACGGACGTCAGCTCGTGGGTTGGGACGAGGTGATTGCCGGAAACCTTGCCCAGAACACCACCGTGATGGTGTGGCGCGGCGTGGAATACGCCCACAAGGCCATTGAGCATGGATATAATGTGGTGCTCTCGCCAGGTGCCTACTGCTATTTCGACGGCTATCAGGACGCTCCCTTCACCCAGCCCGAGGCCATTGGCGGCTATCTGCCCCTGTCGAAGGTCTACAGCTACGTGCCGGGCGAAGACCTTCCTGCCGACGAGCGCAAGAAGATTACTGGTGTGCAGGGCAACCTTTGGTGTGAGTATGTGCCCACAGAGCAACATGCCGAATACATGCTCTATCCGCGTGCCCTCGCCATTGCCGAGATTGGATGGAACGGAACTCAGCGCAAGGACTACAATGATTTCCGCCGTCGTGCCATCGCCCACTCTGAACTCTTGCAGAAGCAGGGCGTAAACACATTCAACCTAAAGAAGGAATATGGCGAGCGCAAGGAGTCGGTGGCTCCGCTCAAGCACAAGGCTGTGGGCTGTAAGGTAATCTACAACCGTCCGTACAACGACTCCTACAAGGCTCAAGGCGAAACTACCCTCACCGACGGCAATTTCGGTGGATGGACCTTCGGCGACAAGCGTTGGCAGGGATTTATCGGCAAGGACTACTGCATGGACGTGACCATCGACCTCGGCTCGAAGCAGAAGATTTCGCAGGTGGCTACCGACTTCATGCAGAGCTGCGGTCCTGAGATTTACTTCCCGGGAGAATACAAGGTTTCGGTGAGCGACAACGGAACCGACTTCACCGAAGTCTACAAGCAGACCTATGAGCTGAAGAAGACTGAGACCACAGAGTTCAAGCAGCTCACATGGAAGGGCTCGCGCCAAGCTCGCTACGTGCGTGTGCAGGCTAAGGCAGGCTACGGATGGGTGTTCGCTGATGAGATTATCGTGAAATAATTATGGTTCAACCCGAAATTATCACAATTGGCTCTACACAATGCAAACTCTTCGCCGCTCCACAACCCGAATTTCTCCTCGTCCAGCCATCCGCCCGGCATGAGGAGAAGGGCGATGGGGTGGCGCGCGAGATGCAGATGCTACGGCAGTTAAGTCCCTGCGGATTTGTCATGGCTACGTTCGACACCTGCGAATGGGCACGCGCCCTTATGCCGTGGCACGACGATGCCGTGTCGCGCGACGAGGAAGTGGGCCTGCATTCCCGCGACACGCTGTGCTTCATTCTCAACGAACTGCTGCCCGTCCTGCGCAGCCGCTACGGCAATCTGCCTTGCATCATCGGCGGATATTCGCTTGGTGGACTCTTCGCTTTGTGGGCAGCAAGGGAGACTGACGCCTTCTGTGCTGTTGCTGCCGCTTCACCGTCGTTATGGATTGAGGAATGGATGCTCTATGCCCAAGCCCATCCTCTGCTTGCCAAATGCGCTTATCTGAGTCTTGGCGACCGCGAGGAGCATTGCCGCAATCAGCGAATGTGCCGCATAGGCGACTGCGTGAGACTTGAACACGAACTTCTGCGAATGCAGCTTGTCGAGAGCAACACCACGCTGCAATGGAACCCTGGCGGACATTTTGGCGAGGAAGCAGAGCGCACGGCAAAGGCTTTCGCATGGTGCATGAATAGAATTAAAGGTTAAGGATAAAAAACGAAGATTTATGATTTGTAATATAAGACAACTGAGAATATTTGTTGCCGCATTGGTTATGCTCACTCTTTCTTTGTCGGCTTCGGCACAGAAGGCTTCCTCTACGTCAGCTTCGGCACAGGATGCTTCGCGCCCCGAAGTGCTTATCGAGACAACAATGGGCAACATCCGCGTGCAACTCTACAACGAGACTCCGCTTCACCGCGACAACTTTCTCAAGCTCATACGCGAATACCATTACTACGACTCGCTGCTGTTCCACCGCGTCATTCCCGACTTCATGGTTCAGGCTGGCGACCCCTACAGCAAGAATGCCAAACCCGGCGAACTGCTTGTCGACCACTCGCTCGACTATAATATTCCTGCCGAGATTCGCTTGCCCAAGCTCTACCACAAGTATGGAGCTCTTGCTGCCGCACGTGAGCCTGATGAGGTGAATCCCAACCGTGAGTCAAGCAGTTCGCAGTTCTACATCGTATACGGCAAGAAGCAAACCGACGAAAAGATTGCCAAACAGCAGCACCGCCTCGACTCCGCCTTCAACGACAGCATAAAATATACTCCCGAAATAATCAACCAGTACAAAACCATCGGTGGAACTCCCCATCTCGACGGCTTCTACACCGTATTCGGCGAGGTGATGGAAGGCATGGACGTTGTCGATCGCATTCAGCGTGTGAAGCGCGACGAGAACGACCGCCCGCTTGAGGACGTGAGAATTATCAAGGCCACAATCATAAAGGATTTGCCTGGCATGGAGAAACCGAAAAAGAAGGTTGTGAGGAAGAAAGTGGTTAGAAGGAAGTAAATTCCAATTATTTATGCTAACTTACTATACCGATACTCTCAATCTCCACAACTACACCGTGGATGAATTGATAAAACTTATGAAGCCCTGGTACGACAACTACTGCTTTGCAAAGGCTTCTTACGGCGAAACCACCATGTACAATTCTAACATGGTGCTCTATTTCATCGATAATTACATCAGAAATAGAGGAAGATTGCCAGAAAATATGATTGAGGAAAACATCCGACTGGACTACAACAAGCTCCGTATGCTCATACGCAAGGACAAGGAGTTTGCCCACGATGCCTCTATTATCCAGCAACTGGTAGAAAATGGTTTTGTGGCTGGTGAACTCAAGACAGGTTTTCCTGCCGAGCAGATAGGCGACCCGGATAATTTCGTAAGTCTTCTCTACTACTTTGGTATGGTTACTATAGCCGGAAATCATCTGGGAAAGACCAAGTTCGTCATTCCAAACGAGGTTGTGCGAGAGCAGCTATACAGATACCTCCTTGACACTTACAAGGAGAACGACCTGAAATACGACTCCTACGAAAAGGGCAACTTGGAAAGTGCCTTGGCTTATTGTGGAGAGTGGAAGCCATACTTCGAGTATATCGCTGACAGTTTGCATAAGTATTCCTCACAAAGAGACCATCAGAAGGGAGAGTATTTCGTGCATGGATTCACGCTTGCCATGACTTGCGACAACAAGTTCTACCGCCCTATATCCGAAAAGGACACCCAGGAAGGATACGCCGACATCTTTCTCTGTCCATTGGTCGACAACTTCAGCGACATGCTGCATTCCTACATCGTAGAACTAAAGTATGCCAAGTCGAAGGATACCGATGCGCATGTGGAGCAACTAAGGCAGGAGGCCATCAGCCAAGTGAACAGATATGCGGAAAGCGAAGTGGTGACTTCTGCCATCAAGACCACGCAATTGCATAAGATAGTCGTGGTGTATAAAGGCATAGAAATGGTGGTTTGCGAGGAAATGTAAATCCTGTACAACTATATACTTTCTTGTTTTGGTTAATATTGAATAGATTATTCAATTATTGAAATATATAATGGCTGCTTATAATATTTTTTATATAAGTTTTCCATTTAATATATGGCTCGACTCATAAAAAATGGTTGAGAGCACTTGCTAAAATAGAAGACCCAAAAGAGTCCTAATAGAGAACCCTTTTTGGTCTTCTATTAAGACCAACCCTCAAGTATTATTAAGACCAAGCTCGGTCTTAATAGAAGACCCCAAAAAGGACAAGACAGGGCTTGTTTTTACCGCCCCGATTTTCTGTTGTCTAACCAGAGTGCAGGTGTCTGCGGGTGTTGTCTTGTTATTGGATTTTATTTATAAAAATATTATTAAAGTGATTGCTTACTTGAAATATTTTTCTTTATTTGAGTTTGTATGAAAGTAACTTGTTGCAATAAACAAAGTCATGCTTTTATTGCAACTCAGCCTTCAGCTCATTGTACAAGTCAACAGGTCCCAAATGCCAATACTGGGTACTTGCGGTGGACAGCTTTTTATACAGTTGCGAACGATAGATGCGTATGACAGCATCTGCTATACTTATTCCTTTATCTTCCGAGAGCCATGAAGCAAGCCAACCTATTTTGAGTGGCAGCAGCAAATAAAGGTTCTCTTGTGTTATCTTTGCACTCATAGTTTTATTTCTTTTGATTCAACAAATTTTATGGCAAGTAGCGATTTCTCTGTATGAAAAAGATACTGGTCAACAAGTTTGTATGTTTTTAACTCCTGAATGAGAGTTGGCAGACTGATGATGCCTCCTTCATAGAGAGTGAACTGTGTATATACGCTATCATCTGCCACAGGACCATACACAATGTCATAGTCATGGGCGAAACCTCTCTCTGTACGGTTTTTCATCACGAATTTCACCCATTCTTCTGTTGGCTTCTCAAAAATGAGTGATTTCATATGTTTAATAGCCTCGTCATCTAATTCATAGACATTTACATAGCCTATTTCCGCTTTGTTGTTTATAATTCTACGCTCTACTAACTTTTTTGCTTGTTCATAAGAAGTTGTTGTGTAGAAGCCATGACCATAGTCAAGAGAGCGGTTGGGCTCACGTATCTCGGGATTTTTGACTTCTTCTATACTGCCGTGATATACCTTGCTCATTTTTTTCTATCGTTTATCATTTTATCTATTTCTTCAATCAGCCATAGGTGACCGTATGTATGAAGCACATCATAGAAATCATAGAAATGTTTAGCGATTCCATATCTCTCAAATAGGCTAACAGCTTCCTCTATAGTCATATTCTTTGCCTTGGCATATTGTTCTATACTGAACGATACAAACATAGCTCTATCTTGTTTATCGTTTATCATTGTTATTCTCCTTTCTTTGACTCTGTTCCATATATTTGAATATTTAGACTACAAATATATGAAAAATCATTCATTTATAAAATAAAATGCGATAAATGTATGGTTGGTTTAGTGAAAATAAAGTTTTTTAATGTATAGCTTGGTATAGAGATGGCGAAAAATATATTGAAGAACATATTTATCAGCAAAAATACAATTATGTTATAAATATTTTGTAACTTTGTGCGGATTTGGTGAAAACCATATCCAGACATGTTAGTAAAAATATAAAGAAGCGTTATGCTTATCTTGTAGTTTTGGAAACGTAGGAAATTTCACAAAATGCATACAAGGAAGAAAGAAAAAGGGCTGGGGCGATAAAAGAACAGAGAATAGCAACAAATAGACTTCATCATCTTTGTTGCTTATCCGTAAGA
>CAKQEI010000034.1 GCA_934230115.1 uncultured Prevotella sp.
TTCCCGTAATCTGACAAATTTTCGACATTTCTATCTGCTTTTTTGTATTCGTTTTTTGATACCTATTCCAAACAGGATGCAAAATTAACGGGTTTTTCTGAGACTGCAAAACATTCCACTAAATAATATTATATATTTAATACTTTTTTAGCTTTATAGACTCATTTTTACTCATTTAGAGGTATAATCGGGGCTTTTCCCTCCTGTTTCGCCTTGGGTGCGTGCTCCTTAAGGAAGTTGATGAACATCTGCAAGGCCTTTGTTGTGGCAATGGCAAGATTGATGTCGCGTCCGAAATCCTCTGTGAGCTTCATAGTCACGATGTTCTCACGATTGCCGCAGGCAAGCCATATAGTGCCAACTGGTATTTCGGCTGTGCCGCCGCCAGGACCTGCTGTTCCTGTGGAAGCAATGGCGAAGTCGACGTCAAGGGCGTCGAGCGCACCACTTACCATAGCCTTAGCCACATCCTCGCAGACGGCAGTCTTCTCCTCGAGCAGCTGGTGGTCGACAGCAAGCAGACGCTCCTTTATCTCGTTGGTGTAAGAGATTATGCCACCCTTGAAATAGGTAGAAGCACCAGGAACTGCTATTATCGACTCTGCTATGCGTCCTCCCGTGCAGCTCTCTGCCGAGCCTACGGTGAGTCCTGATTCGTAGAGATATTGCTGAATCTCACGACTAAGTACTTTCTTTTCAAACTCCATGTTTTTCTATTTTTTTGCTTTGTGAATAATTTTGTAAGGTCTCCCACTACTTGAACGTCACCTTGCTGAACGCAGGCTTGTCGATAGAGCAGAAGTCCTTGTCAAGAAACTTATAATAGCCCGTCACGCCTATCATGGCGGCGTTGTCGGTGGTGTAGCTGAACTTGGGGATATATATGGTCCATCCATAACGCTTGGCGTGGTCGTGGAAGGCGTTGCGCAATCCGTTGTTGGCCGACACTCCTCCTGCCACAGCCACGTGATTTATGCCAGTCTGCTTTACGGCAAGGCGCAACTTCTTCATCAATATGTCGACAATAGTGTGCTCCAAGCTTGCCGCAAGGTCGTTCTTGTGATGCTCTATGAAGTCGGGGTCGTCCTGAATCCATTTGCGCAGACTGTAGAGGAACGAAGTCTTAAGTCCGCTGAAACTATAGTCAAGTCCAGGGATGTGCGGCTCCGAGAACTTATAGGCAAGCGGATTGCCCTGGCGAGCCAGACGGTCGATGATAGGACCTCCGGGATAGCCCAACCCCATCACCTTCGAGCATTTGTCGATAGCCTCGCCTGCCGCGTCGTCGATAGTCTGTCCGAGCACCTCCATGTCGTTGTAGGCGTTCACCTTCACTATCTGCGAGTTGCCGCCAGACACAAGCAGACAGAGGAAGGGGAACGGGGGTGTCGTGTCCTCTGGCTTCTCCTTTATGAAGTGTGCCATGACATGGCCCTGCAGGTGGTTTACGTCGATCATGGGGATTCCGAGGCTGCGGGCAAATCCCTTGGTGAAGCTCACGCCTACAAGCAGCGAGCCCATGAGTCCCGGACCGCGTGTGAAGGCCACAGCCGACAACTGCTCCTTGGTAATGCCCGCACGCTTCAAGGCTGCACTCACCACGGGCACAATGTTCTGCTGATGGGCGCGTGAGGCAAGCTCAGGCACCACTCCACCATACTCATGATGAACCTCCTGCGAAGCCGTCACGTTGCTCAGCAATATATTGTCTTTAAGCACCGCTGCGCTTGTGTCGTCGCAGCTGCTCTCAATACCTAATATGTACATTTCTTCCGAATTTTAATTGTTAAGTGTTAAGTATTAAATGTTAAGTGTTAAATGTTAAATGTTATGTCAGCAGATTAAAACTCAACATTTAAAACTCAACATTTAACATTAATAAGTCAATACCTCAACGCCGTGCTCAGTCATCAAGAGAGTGTGCTCCCATTGGGCGCTTGGCTTCTCGTCGCCAGTAATAACCTCCCATCCGTATTCGTCGTCGGCATCAATAAACACTTTCCATGTGCCCATGTTAACCATAGGCTCAATGGTGAATACCATGCCTGGCACAAGCAACATGCCCGTGCCTTTATGACCATAGTGCATCACATCGGGCTTCTCGTGGAACTTCAAGCCTACTCCATGACCGCATAAGTCGCGCACGATGCCATAGTGATATTTGTCGGCATGCTTCTGGATGGCATGGCCTATGTCGCCCACAAAGCTGTAGGGCTTGGCAGCCTCCATACCTATCTCCAGACACTCCTTAGCAACACGCACAAGCTGCTCCTTCTCGGGAGTTGTCTTGCCTATGATAAACATACGCGAAGCGTCGGCATAATAGCCATCGAGAATAGTTGTGAAGTCCACATTCACGATGTCGCCCTCCTCAAGGACATCCTCCTCCTTAGGAATGCCATGACACACCACCTCGTTGATGCTTGTGCACACACTCTTGGGGAAACCCTCGTAGTTGAGACAAGCAGGTATGGCACCATGCGATGTGCAATAGTCGTAGCAAATTTGGTCAATCTCGAGAGTGCTCATTCCTGCATGAATATGCTTGGCCACCTCGTCGAGCACACCAGTATTCACCACACCGCTGCGGCGAATGCCCTCTATCTGCTCAGGAGTCTTGATAAGGTCGCGCGACGGCACCTCTTTGCCTTTGTTCTCCCAATACATCACTTTCTTGTCAAGTTCGGTTGGCTCCTGTCCCGGAAGACAATGCCAAACTCTCTTTCTTTTGAATACCATGTTGTTAAATATTTTTATTCTTTTCAGAAAAGTTCCAATTTATTCTTTCTTGCCTCGTCAAGCGAAGACAGTTTCTGCTGATGAGCCGCATACTCCTCGCGAAGCTTGGCGTAACGTTCTTTCAGCTCTGCCTCGAATGCCCTGCGGTCTTCGGGGTTCATCAGTCGTTGGGCAATCATAGGATTCTGCGCGGCATCCTTCACCCACACCACTATACCTTTATATATAGGAGCAATCTTCAGAGCCACGTGCATCTCGGATGTTGTGGCTCCGCCCACCATAATAGGAATCTGCAATCCGGCATGTTCAAACTCAGTAGCCACGTTCACCATCTCCTCAAGGCTCGGAGTGATAAGACCGCTAAGTCCCACCATGTCCACCTTTTCCTCGATAGCCTTCTTCAGTATCTGCTCAGCCGGCACCATCACTCCGAGGTCAATCACCTCGTAGTTGTTGCACGACATAACCACATCCACAATATTCTTGCCAATGTCATGAACGTCGCCTTTCACAGTAGCCATGAGCACCTTGCCAGACGACGAGCCACCCTCCTTCTTGTCAGCCTCGATATATGGCTGCAGTATTGCCACAGCCTTCTTCATGGTTCGGGCTGTCTTCACCACCTGCGGCAAGAACATCTTTCCGCAGCCGAAAAGCTCGCCCACCTTATTCATGCCGTCCATAAGCGGACCCTCGATGATATCCACAGCCTTAGGATAGATGGCGAGAGCATCCTTGATGTCCTCCTCCATATAGTCGGCAATACCTTTCTGCAGGGCTGTGGCAAGACGTGCGGCCACATCAGCCTTGCGCCATTCAGGTTCGGCGTTGCTTTGTGCCGAGACGGAACCAGGAGCCGTACCATTCTTCAAAGCCTCCTGCTTCTGCTTAATCTGGTCGGCAAGCTCTATGAGTCGTTCCGACGCATCCTTCTTTCTGTTGAGCACCACATCCTCGATAATCTCAAGTTGGTCGGCAGGAATGTCGTCGTAGGTAACCTTGGTTGCGGGATTCACAATACCGAAGTCCATTCCCTTGCCAATGGCATGATAAAGGAATACGGAGTGCATAGCCTCGCGAATATAGTTATTGCCACGGAACGAGAACGAGAGGTTGCTCACGCCACCGCTCACATGCGCTCCAGGCAAGTTTGTCTTTATCCAGTCGACGGCACGTATGAAGTCGACGGCATAGTTGTCGTGCTCCTCCATACCTGTGGCAATGGCAAGCACATTAGGGTCGAAGATTATGTCGAGCGGATTCATACCTACTTTCTCGGTAAGAAGCTTATAGGCACGACCAGCTATCTCTATCCTCCGTTCATAAGTAGTGGCCTGACCTATCTCGTCAAAGCACATCACCACCACAGCAGCACCATATCGCATCACGTCGCGGGCATGACTCAGAAACACCTCCTCACCCTCTTTCAACGAGATAGAATTCACGATGCACTTGCCCTGCACACATTGCAGTCCGGCAGTTATCACGTCCCACTTCGACGAGTCAATCATTACCGGCACCTTCGCAATATCAGGTTCCGAGGCTATGATATTTAGGAATGTGCGCATCTCCTCGCGGGCGTCGAGCAATCCGTCGTCCATATTCACGTCGATTACCAAGGCTCCGTCGGCCACCTGCTTGCGTGCTATGCTCACAGCCTCATCGTAGTTCTTCTCCTTAATAAGGCGCAGGAACTTGCGCGAGCCAGCAACGTTGCATCGCTCGCCCACGTTGACAAAGCGCACATCAGGCGTGACGTCGAGCAGTTCCAGTCCACTCAACCACATAGTCTGAGGCTTGGGTTGCGGCACATGCGGCTTCTTGCCCTCGGCAATAGGCACATATTTGGCGATAAACTTCTCCGTGGTTCCGCAACATCCTCCTATGATGTTCACGAGTCCTTCATCAACAAACTCCTGTATCTGTGGAGCCATCGACTCTGGCGTTTCATCGTATGCGCCAAGACTGTTAGGTAGACCGGCATTGGGATAAGCACTAATATAATAAGGTGCGCGATGGGCAAGTTGCTTGAGAAAAGGCTTCATCTGGTCGGCGCCAAACGAGCAGTTCAGACCGATAGAGAATATAGGGTAGCTGCTCACACTTGCAAGCACAGCATCGAGAGTCTGTCCGCTCAAGGTGCGTCCTGCAAGGTCGCTCACGGTGATGCTAAGCATTATAGGCAGTTGCTTGCCCATGCGTCTGCCCACTTCCATAGTTGCGTCGATGGCAGCCTTAGCATTAAGCGTGTCGAACACAGTCTCAATGAGCACAGCATCCACTCCACCCTCTGCCAACGCCTCAATCTGCTCCACATAGTCGGTGTAGAGAGTAAGGTAGTCGAGGTCGCGTGCGGCAGGGTTGCTCACGTCGGGACTCATTGAGCAGGTCTTGTTGGTAGGTCCCACCGAGCCAGCCACAAATCGTGGCTTGTCGTCGGTGGAGAATTCGTCGGCAGCCTTTCGTGCCAGCCGTGCTCCCTCAAGAGCCATAGTTCTTGCAGCATCCTCAAGATGATAGTCTGCCTGACTGATACGTTGCGAGCTGAATGTGTTGGTTGAGATAATGTCTGCACCAGCCTCAAGGTATTTGCGGTGGATATCGTCAACAACGTCTGGTCGTGTGATATTGAGCATATCGTTGTTGCCCTTCATCATTCCCGGAGTCTTGCGATAGCGGTATCCGCGGTAATCCTCCTCCTCAAGTCCATACTGCTGAATCATGGTGCCCATCGCACCATCGAGTATTAGTATCCTGTCCTTTGCAGCTTCTGTTATAGTCTTCGTCATCTATCAAATTTAATAGTTCTTCATTGCCCTATCCATCTCTCTTCTGTCTTCCTTCTCCTTCAGCGTCTGTCGCTTGTCGTATTCCTTCTTGCCTCGGCACAGGGCAATGTTCACCTTAGCCCTTCCGTGGTCGTCGATGAACACGAGCGTGGGCACAATGGTGTAGCCAGGCTGCTTTGTGGCATCCTCGAGCTTATAAATCTCGCGCTTGTTGAGCAGCAGCTTGCGGTCGCGTCGTGCCTCATGGTTGCTGAACGAGCCGTAGAAGTAGGGCGATATGTTCATACCCTTCACCCACACCTCGTGGTTGTTGATATAGCAGAAAGTGTCTACCAGACTCGCCTTTCCGAGTCTTATCGACTTAATCTCGGTGCCGGTGAGCACAATGCCAGCCGTGAATGTCTCCACAAAGAAGTATTCAAACGAGGCCTTCTTGTTCTTTATGTTCACCGGGCTTTTCTTTCTCTTCAGTTCCTGTTCCTTGTTCATAATCCTAATGGTTGAAGCATGGCGGAGCGTACTCTTTTGATGTTACTGCTCCACCACCACAAATTCATCAATATGCTCATCCACATAGTGAGCCACTTCGGAAGTCCACTCCTCCTCATTCTCCACAAACTCGTCGTCGTAGTCGTCAAACTCCGAGTACTGTTCAAACATAGCCATAAACTCGTCGTCCGAGCAGTCGCGCTGTATCTTGGGTCCGAACTCCTTGTAGAGCTTGCGCACGGAGAAGAGCATCTTGGCAAGATCGCGCAGTCCCCAGTCGCGCAGCACCTTGGCAAACGGGTTGTCGAAAATGAAACCTCCGTAGCCATTGTAGATGAGTTGCACAAAGCCGCCGTCCATCACCTCCTCGTGCAGGATGTCATAAGCCAGCAGCGTTATCTGCGACACGCTCAACTGCTGCATGTTCTCAGCATTAAGTTCGCCGCCAATAGCCTCCTTAGTGGCGTCGATAAACACCTTGAGGAAAGCGTCCATATCCTGCATTGCCGCCTCACGCAGGGCAGCGTCTTTTACTTTTACCTGTATCATAAATGTGCAAAGTTAGTGCATAATGTGCAAAGTTAGTGGAAATCGAAGACAATACAAAAAATCATTGCATTTATTTTTATTCTTCTACATGAATTTCATTTTCACTCCAACCGACAAGCCGAGAATGTCGCTGAGCTTGATATCCTTCTCCGTGGCGTAGGTGCGCAGGTAGAGGTCGCAGGTGCTCACCTCGTAGAACAGCGTCACGCTCTTGCGCTTGCGCTGCAGCCAATGCGGAATGTTCCACGTGAGCTGCTGGCCTAAAAACACGTTTATGCGGACCTTGGTGGAGAGGAAGTCGTAGTAGCTGTTGGGGTATCGGCTGGGCTGCGAGCCCCAGAAGTCGGTGCCGAACACGGTATTGAGATAGATACCTGTGGTGAGCGGCTCGAAGTAGAGGTCCTTGTAGGCTTTCAGCTGCCACGGGCGGAAGGTCTGCTTGAGCGTCATGGTGAGCTTGCCGTTGCTGGAGTCGTGCTTGGGTATGTAGCCAAGGAGCAGGTGGGTCTCCCATTGCTCGCGCCTGCCGTAGTCCCAGCCTAATCCCAACGACACCAGTCCCATATTGCCTGCTGTCTGCATTATGGTTTGCGAGGGTATTAGCCGCGACCATCGCAGATAGCGCTTTATCACCTTGCGCTCATATCGCGTGAGCATGGTGTCGCGGTCGACGGAGTCTCTTATCTGCCTCAGCACCTCGTGCGGATTGTATTGCGCGCTCGCTCCGGCTGAGCACAGAAGCAGCAACAGACTAAAAATCAACTTCTTCATAACTGTAGCTGTTGGGAGTGATGGTGAATATAAAGTACTTGCGCTTCACTACGCTGGGCATACCGTAATACATCAGTCCGTCGTTGAATAGCTCCTCCTTCTGCACGGCATGGTCGTGACCGTTGATGCAGAACATTGGCTTGAGGAAGTACTGGAGATAATGTTCGAATGGCTCGGCAATGTTGTTGTTGAACTGGTCGCTGTATGGCCGGGCGTGCATCAGCACCAATGTGCGGTCGAAGCGCAGGCTGTCCTCTTCTGCCTGCTGGCGTATGTAGTTGAGGTCGGGCACCGATGCCACATAGTCGTACTCTGTGGCGTTGGTGTTGAGGAACACAAACTTCACCCTTCCTGCTATCATGCTGAAGTTTTTCCGTCCGTATTTCTTGGCGTAATATTCCTCGCCTGTGCCCAGGAAGTCGTGGTTGCCTATCATTGCCACGTAGGGCAGTTGCAGATTGGTGAGCACGCGGTCGCACCATTCAAACTCCTTGTTTGTGCCCGTATCGGTCAGGTCGCCGCAATGCACCACAAAGTCGAGGCTGTCCTTGCGTCTGTTGATGTCGCTAACGGCGGCTCGCGCGTCGGCATACCACTGGTGCGAGTCGCTGATGCAGGCAAAGCGCAACGTGTCCTTGCCTTGTGTGGCTTCCTCTATGCGCGCGATGTTCCTGGCGTTGATATCGGTCTCGCCTTTCACCTTCACATCGTAGGGATGAATGTCGAAGGCTCCACAACCCGACATCATTACTACCGACATTCCGACAACAAGTTGTTTCACATTTGTTCTCTTCATATTAGCGTTGCTTGTTTAATACGAAATGCAAATGTAGCAAAAACACTTGGAATGGAGAAATAATTGGGAAAGAAAAAAATCAATCAAAGCTATACATATATTATATAGAGTACGTTTATTAAAGATTATTAAACACTGTAGAAAAAAAAAAAAAAAACAATAACTTTACAAATGTAATAAAATTTTATATAAATTTGCAGCCGATTAATTAAGTATAAGTAGTTGAGAGTTAAACAATATTATATTCAATACACAACGATTATATAACCAATTTACAACGATCGATATGAAATGCAAAGTACCCATTTTCATTTCAGCGTTTTTACTGACAACAAGTCAACACTTGTCAGCACAAAACATAGCGATTAAGACCAATACTCTATATTGGGCAACCACCACGCCCAACGCAGGTGTTGAGATGTCGTTAGGAGAAAAAAGCACAGCACAGCTGTTCTTCGGGCTTAACCCGTGGAAACAGTCTGGTGGCGACCAATCGTCGCTACGACATTGGATGCTTATGCCCGAATACCGCCATTGGTTCTGCCAAAGCTTCAACGGATGGTTTGTGGGAGCGCATCTAATGGGAGGAGAGTTTAACGCGGGAGGCGTTAAGCTGCCTTTCGGACTACTGTCCACTCTTGAGCATCATCGCTACGAGGGTTGGTTTGTTGGCGGAGGAATAACCGCCGGCTACCAATGGCCGCTGTCAAGACACTGGAATCTTGAGACATCGCTTGGCTTTGGATACGACTATGTCCAATACGACAAGATGAAATGTGGCTCTTGCGGCGAGAATCTGAAGACGGGCCACACCAACTATGTTGGTCCCACCAAGGCTGCGGTCTCATTAGTCTATGTCATCAACTAAGTCCTGGGTGAATATGATAACCTTTAAGACGTTAAAATAATTAGAGAAGTAGTTTTATTCTATATACCTTATGAACTATTTTTACATTAACATGTTAGCTTTGCTGGCTCTTGCCGGCAGTCATTGTCACGCCCAGAACTGCCACACGGTGGATGTTGCCAACCATAGCGTGAGGGTGGAGAATGTCAAGCTTACGGGGACGGACGGCAACATTACGCTTGCCATGACCGTTGACCTTGACTCGCTCAACATGCCTGCCAACAAGCAAATTGTCCTCACTCCTCATCTTTCGATTAAGGACGAGACTTTCGCCATGCCTAAAATTGTCATCAACGGCCGCCGACAGCATATTTTGATGCAGCGCGGCAACGGCAGCAAGTATGGTGCCGACACATATGTCGTGAAGCGAGACAATGGCAAACCGCAACGGATTGAATACCTGCGCTCGATAAGCTACGGCAAAAAGCTTGTGGACTATACCATAAACATCAGCGAGGACCTTTGTGGATGTGGCGACAGTCTTTCGAGCAACAGTTATGAGCTGAAGCGATACCGCCGACCAACGGCTAAGTTTGTGCGCCCAGAGGTGGTGGCTGAGAAGATTCAGGAGCTTGACAAGCGGGCTTACATCGACTTCCCTGTCAACCGTATTGAGTTGAATCCTATGTATCGACGCAATCCTGAGCAGCTCGACAGTATCGTGCGCACCATCAATGCCCTTAAGGAGGACAAGAACCTCACGGTTGTGGGCATTAACATTCATGGCTTTGCTTCGCCTGAGAGTCCATTGGAGCATAACGACTGGCTTGCCAAGAACCGTGCGCAGACGCTTACAGACTATGTGCAACGCATGGTGAAACTCGACAAGAGCATCTTCTCCGTCTCACATACTGCCGAGGATTGGGACGGCCTCCGCACCTTTATCCTCGAGAGCAACCTTGAGCACAAGCAAGAGATTCTGGCTATTGCTGCCGACTCTTTGTTGCAGGAGGACGAGCGCGAGGCGAAGATTAAGAAGACTTATCCAGAGGAGTATAAGTTTATGCTCACTATGTGGTATCCTGCCCTTCGCCATTCCGACTACCACATCAAGTATAAGGTTCGCCCGTTCAACGTGGAGGAGGCTAAGGATATTATCAAGACTCGTCCACAACTGCTCTCGCAGAACGAGATGTATATGGTGGCTCAAACCTATGAGCCTGGCTCACATGAGTTCAACGAGATTATGGAGATAGCCGTGCGTATGTTCCCCAACGACCCTACCGCCAACCTTAATGCTGCCTGCATACGTCTGAACGCTGGTGATGCAGCTGGCGCAAAACCGTACCTCGACAAAGCCGGTGACAGCGAAGAAGCTGAGGAAGCAAGAAAGATATACGAAGAAATTAAAGAATAAAGAAGCTTTAACGACAATAAGATCTTAGATAATAAACATTTATAAAACAAATATTCAAAACCTTTAAATTATGAGAATCGTAAAATTATTCCCATTCGCATGTGCAGCCTTTATGATGAGCGCATGTGCTTCAGAGAACGACGACAAGGGTGGTGACACCAATGCCGAGGGTAAGGCACAGTACATGGCTGTGAACATTGTTAGCGTTGGAACCAATGGTTCGCGTGCTGCTGAGTATGACCATGGATTGGAAAGGGAAAGTACAGTTGATAATGTACGTTTCTATTTCTTCAATTCAGACGGCAGCCCATACCTTCTTAAAAATAATGCTGACAAAAACTGGGTTGAACCTACACAGGCAATAGAAGATGAACAGGAAAAACCCAACGATAACGTTACAAAAATAACAAAATCAATTATTGTATTCCAGCCTAAAAATGGTAATTCTGCTCCATATTCTGTAGTAGCTGTTGTTAATGCAAAATCTCTTGAAACTAACGCAACAAATACTCTTGGTAATGACAAAAAGAGTTTGTCAGACCTTCTTTCCTCAGTACAAGCAAAGCAGTTCTATGACCTTAATGGTAGTACAGCCACTACAAATTACGGTAAAGCAAAGGACAGTAAAAACTTTGTCATGACAAACTCTGTCTATTTAAAAGATGATGCACAACAATGCCAAACTTTTGTCTCGGGTAATGTTTACAAGACAGCTGATGAAGCTAAAGCAAAACCTGTAGACATTTACGTTGAACGTGTTGTTGCTAAGGTGAAAGCTGATGTGGATAAAACAAATAACAAATGGAGTTTAGGCAACGGAACAAATTGGGGTAATACTAAATACGGAAAGGTTGTTGGCAAGACAACAAATGGCACAGATGTTTATGCTGTTATTGAAGGTTGGAATGTTGCTGACGAGAATGCTACCGCTATGCTCGAAAAGCAGATTGATAAAACTTGGACAACAGAGGGACTTGGTTTCGCTACTGATAATCCATGGAACACTAACGACTATCATCGTTGTTTCTGGGAGGAAAGTACAAAAGCTGGTGCAACTGGTAACGATTTAATCAACTATAGCTATACAACTATAGCCGGCAATACATTAGGAACCGTTGTATACACATTGCCAAATACATTGCAGACCGCTACAACTGAAAAATATAACAACAAACTGACAAAGTTCATCGTTGCTGCAACATTACGTTATCAGAACCCTACAACAAATACATGGGAAAACGTTGAGATTTGTAGATACAAAGGCATTGAATATATTGGTCAAAATGCTGTGCTTGATGTTATAGGTAGCGAGAGCGGAATATATGTAAAGAAAGCAGGTAGTACAACCTATACATCTTTAGGACATGACCAGCTGAAATTCACAAAAGATAAAACAAGTGGTGCGAAAGACTATAAGGCTATAGCTGTTGTTGACGGTGGCAAAGTAAATGAAAGTGAATTATATACAAAGGATGAAACTACTGGTAATTACACAAATGTAGCTTCACTTGACATTGTAAACAAGGCTATTCAGAAAGAAAATGCCGACGTGCGTGCAAGTGGTAAGACATATTACTACATTCCTATTCGTCATCTTGGAACTGCTGAGGCAAAACAAGCCTACTATGGAGTTGTTCGTAACCATGTCTACCAAATAACAATTAGCGACATGCAGGGCTTTGGTACTCCAGTAGTAAAAGAGGATGAGACCATCATTCCTACCAAGCCAGAATATGACGACACTTACCTTGCTGCAAAAATCAATGTACTGTCATGGCGTGTTGTAAAACAAGACGCTGACCTCGACTACAACAAGTAAGCAAATGTCCGCAAATAGCACACGACCCGAAGGGCAATTACATTGTTTCACAAGTTATTGCCCTTATTGGGCGTGTTGCTTATTTGCATAGATACACCTCTACATCATTTTTCATCGACAATTTACAAAGCTTTATGATAAACTTGAAGTCTACATTGACCACTATTACAGTAGCCGCGCTCTCGTTGCTGCTGCCACCCCTTGTGTCGTCTTGCTCCATGATGCACGACGACCTTGATGGCTGTAAGCAGGAACTTAGGGTCAGGTTCAAATACGACATGAACATGAAGTTTGCCGATGCCTTCAGCGGACAGGTGAAGGCTGTCACCCTACATGTCTACGACCAAAGTGGACGACTCGTATTCAAGAAGACGCAATCGGTGGACGACATTGATGCCGCGGGTGGATACATGACTCTCGACAACATCAAGTCGGGCAACTACACCATGCAAGTGTGGGCCGAAGGCGAACAACGCCACACCGACTCATACAGCTACTCCACCAAAGGCGACACCAACGACAATATCAGCAATCTCGACTGCAAGATAAACCGCAACTCTCGCCAAATCACACACGACCTCACCCCACTCTATCACGGACTTCTGTCCAATGCCGATCTCAACATCGACGGCTATGGTGTAAAGACCGTCACCGTGCCACTCACCAAAGACACCAACAACATACGAGTGGTTGTTCAGAACGCCTCGGGCAAGAAGCTCAGCTCAAGCAACTTTGCTTTCGTCATCGACGACGACAACTCTTGGCTCGACTTCGACAACCTTAGCCTCAAAGAGGACTCAATAACTTATAACCCTTGGGCACAGAGCGACGGCATCGTCAACTCAGAAGGCAGCATGACTCAGGTGTCGGCTGTGGTGGCTGAGATGACCGTCAACCGTCTCTTCACCACCAAACACCCACGACTGAAGGTCTACAACACAAGCAACAACAAACTTGTGTTCAACATTCCACTCATCGACTATGCCTTGCTCGTTAAGGGCAACTACAACAAAGCGATGACCGACCAGGAATATCTCGACCGACAAGACGAGTACAACTTCATCTTCTTTGTGGATGAAAATCTCAACTGGCTTAGTGCCACTATCTACGTAAACTCATGGCGTGTGGTTTTACAAAACACCGACATGTAAGTTTCACCCAACATTGTTACAATCGTGAACCCATTATCATATTACATACACAGACTCCTTAAGCAGTTTGCCTTCACCTTGGGCTTATGCTCAATGCTTGCTGCTTGCTCCTCCGATGGCGACAACAACGACGCTGTTGGCAGCGACAACGTGGGTGTGGCCTTCACTCTCTCCGTTGCCGATGCCTCTTACACGCGTGCCGCCAACGAAAGCTCGCGTGCCGTAAACGAGGGTTGGGACAATTATGAGCCTAACGAAGACGGTACCGACGAAGAGAATATGATAAACATCAACGACATCCTTATCTTCCTCTGCGACGATAGCGGCTACAAGATTGCCGACATCGAGGATGTGCATGTCTCTCTTGTAAGCGAGTCTGACGGCAAGAAGAGATACAACATCACCGGAATATGGAGGAAACCTGCGGAGAAATTGAGCATGGCTAAAAAGGTGATGGTATTGGCCAACTGTAATGTCAAGGCCCAGACCTCGACCTCAACCGACATTGCAGAATACACCTTCGACATTAACTCGCCTGCCTACGGCTACACATCCGGCAAATATATCCCAATGTGGGGCGTTGCCACTCTTCCTGCCCTCACTCTCGGCAAGTGTACACAACTTGACCCAATAAATGTGCTCAGGGCTATGGCAAAGATCAAGGTGGAGCTTAGAGACGACATGAAAGCCTACGGCTATTCCATCGCCGATATGACCCTTAATGGCTACAACACTCGTGGCTATTGCTTGCCGAAAGAATATAATAATGTGGCTGACACTAAGAATCTGCAATTCGCCACCTCGTTCAATCCTCTCGACAGCAAGGCGGCAACAGGCATGAGCCTTACGGAAGCTACGCCTGTATACGTTCCTGAATACTACAATACCGACGTTAGCTCCTCGGCCACGCATACTTCCATCAGCCTTAAGCTTAGCTGCAACGGTACAAAAGGCCACACTACATACACTCTGCATTTCCGCAACTACGCAAACGGAGCACCCACAGGCGACTACTTCAACATTCAGCGCAACCATTTCTACACCTATATTATATATAAGGAGAAGGACCAACTTGCTGTTGAGCTGCACGTAAGGAAATGGAACAAGCGAGAACACGATGATATAATAATGTAAATAGAACATTCGAATAATATGGCATCTAAAGTATCTAAAGAAGTCAGGCGTTTCAATACGAATCGTCTGGCAGATATATTCTCATTACTCTTTCTTGCCACTCTCATCCTTTGTGGCTGTTCATCAGAACCCGACCCTACGCCCTCCGACAACCCAAAGTTGGTGGACATAGACATCAGCCTGTCCTCATCGTCAAGCCACAGCCCATCACGTGGCAGCGGCTCTACATCATGGGACGACGCTAATGCCGTTGAAGGCGAAATGATGAGGAATTGCTTTGTGGTGATTGTGCAAGGCGGAAAAATCAAGAGAGTGATAAGCAAGAGTTTTGCTGAAGAAAAGAACTGGGTGGGTTTTCTCACCACTAAGATAGAGCCAGGTGCGACCACTTTCTACTCCTTTGCCAACATCAGTCCCACGGATTTAGGAATAGATGCCTCTATAGATTATTCTTCCACCGACGTTTCTCTTCCTGCCGACTTCGACTCAAAGCTCTTCACCGTCGATGGCAACAAGCAAAACATAAACGACTTTACCCACGGCATACCCATGAGCAACAAACAGACTATCACGGTGGCTGCCGACAAACAAAAGGTGGAGCTTGAAGTGATAAGGATGGTGGCTAAAATGAAGCTGATGATAAGCAACGTGACACCAAACCCAATCACCCTTAACAGTATATCGCTTAGCGACATAACAAAAAACGAAACCAACAACCTACATCTCCTGCCTGGCAAGGGCAACGGTACATCTGTCGAGACAAACGTCAACCCATCTGCCTCTAAGGAAGACTACACTATAACCTTCACCACCCCATTGGTTGTAGCAGCCAACAACACCACACCCGTAGAAGTGAGTTTCTATCTTAACGAGTCGGTGGCCTCCACCCCTAAAAACTTTGTCATTACTCTCCACACCAACAATGCCACCATTAGTCAACGTGGGGCCTTATCCAACTGGAACACTATCTCGCGCAACGACTATCTCGTCATCCCCATACGCCTCAACGACTATCGCATAACGTTCGATGTTGAGCAGTTCACAGCCATAGGCGTGTTGCCGAGCATAGAGCAGGACAAGGACAAGTTTACTGTGAAGTTTAAGAGCTATGGCGAGTTCCATCTTGTTCCGCATGTCATCCGTATAAGCGACAAC
This sequence comes from uncultured Prevotella sp., assembly GCA_934230115.1. GTDB lineage: Bacteria > Bacteroidota > Bacteroidia > Bacteroidales > Bacteroidaceae > Prevotella. The sequence continues at coordinate 15,657 of CAKQEI010000034.1, forward strand.
AAGGAGCTGACACTTGGACCAACTGCTGGTGACGGATGGACATTCAACAAATGGGAAACTATAGCAATGAAACCCGAAGGCAATGCTGGCAAATGTATCTACGACCGCATACCTGAGTATGTTCCGTCGAAGAACAAGATAGAAGGAGTGATGGGCAACCGCACGGGATATGCTATACATCAATTCAAGGTTAGCATTAGCATAAACGGAGCGAATGTCGACATCCCGTATAAAATAGAGATTATCAAGGAATAAAAATATAAGGAGTATGAAAAATATGAATATTCATCAACATAAACTTTCGTGCATTATAGCTTTGACGTTGGCTTGCTTATTAGCCAACATCTCTCTTTATGCACAGACCCAAACAAGCGTGTTTGCGCATTATAAGGGCGTCAATGGCTTGGCTTACATTAACGGTATGCAGCAGGTGCACGAATATGAATATACTTATTACGTGACCAAGGGCGAAAATATTGAATTGCCGCTGCCATTTGAGGGTTACAGTTCTGAAGGCAATAAACGTGACGAGCCCAAAGGTTATATCAGATGGTATGACTATAAGACAGACATGAAAGCCACTAACCTGTCAATTTATAAAAGTACCGACAGTTCGGTTAAGACCCAAAGTTTGCTTAAGACTGTATGCGATGCCGACGGTAAAGACCGAGGACTGTTTTCATGGAAAGACAAAACCAACGACGAGCCTAAGGGTCCCAACCGTTATACAATTGGAGTAAACTATACCGCACCTGCTGAAGCCGACAACAAGGATTGGGCAGGTGAGGACATAGCGTGCGACGTAAGCCGATATACCGACTTCGATGCAGTAACCGTAACATCCGAAGATGGAACTGCTACTACCGACCAGGTCTTCACACATGAGCCTACACTTCAAATTCGATATATATTCCATATACGTTCGGCAAAGCAAATGGCTGAGAATATCATTAAGACAACCTCGGCTGACCTCCGTGGCAAGTATTCCGACATTACTATTGAGGATAATAAAAGAATTGTGTTTGGAGCGAAGGATGAAAATTCAAATGTTGCTCTAAAAGTGAATTACAAATCCAACTGCTATTTCTTTTATCCTATCAAAACAGAAAAAAAACATCTTTATGCTGCCGACGAAAAATACTTGATAAAGTCGTCTGACTACGATAAAAGCAATTTATTGCAAGCAAACGATTTCGTATGGCGTGTTTATGATGAAAAAAAGGAAAACTATACTGTTTTGTTTTCTCATAACAATATCCAGATGAACTCTTTGTGGAGCAATATGAAAACCGTGATGAACAATTCAAATGGTTGGAAAAACTTAGAAGGGGGTGGCGGAACAAAGCCACAAATTACTTTTGGCAGTACACTTTATTTCGTAGTATACGCAAAAAACGGAGATAATCTTGCCCCTATCGCCAACTTCGAAGTTCTATACCAAAATTCCTATCCTAAAACCATAGACCAAATTAACGAGGATGGAGACACCGAGCGCAACCTCGATTACTTCGAGAATCATTATCAGCAAGCGACAAATCCCATATCATTTGATAACGACAACAACACCCTTACTTTCGACTCTCCACGTTCTGACAATGTCTGGTCTCAATATGCGTCAAGGTGGGACAGACGCGCCTACGGATATGCCTACCAGCAACTGTACAAATATGCCTGTCCTAAAGATTATCTTTTGACTCATGGAGAATATGGCATATTCAAGAGTATAAACATAAATGCGGTGATACACCAAGGAGCTGCGGGCGACCGTATATTGAACGACCGCACATGTGCACTAACTGGCGGCAAACAGTATGGCTATTTCATATATTTTGACGCTTCTGATGAAAGCCGACAAATAGCGGCAATTGATTTTAAGTCTGACCTCTGTTCAGGAGCCAAGCTTATTTTCTCTGCTGCTGTGGCAGATGCAACTTCGAAAGATGCACCTACCCGGCCTCAAGTAATGTTCAAATTATACGGCGTTATTAAAGATGAGAACGACAAGGTGACATATAAGCGACTGCTTACATCTTTCTCGTCTGGCGACTTTAATACAAATACGAAAGGCGAACGATTGTTTGGCAAATGGTACCAGGTGTACAGCCGTATTTTGATTCGTAAAAACACTGGAGTGGAGAATTTCTCCGACTTCCGTATTGAAGTGGTCAACATGTGCAATGGCACTTCTGGTGCCGACTATGCCATCGACGACATCCGACTCTATATACAACATGCCAAGCTGGACGTGATGCAGAACGAGCCTGTATGTCCCGAATTTAAATCAACAACCGCTCCAAACAACATCACGCTCAAGATAGCCGCACATTATGACAATGTGCAGGCCATGGTTGGCGAACAAACTGCCTCCAAGCTCTTCTATCGTATATGCGACTTAAGCGGCAACCCGCTTACCTACATCGACTACGATGGCGACGGCTCTGCCGATGAGTATGGCACAGCCGAAGTTCCTGCCAATTATGACAAAGACAAGATGCTGCCAAGCTATGCAGCTGGTGGCAGCTCTACTACTCCTATGTTCTATCTTGACCCAGAGAAGCACATAATGCTCACTCTTGCCAACCGTCATTTCGACTTGCCGTTAGGCCAGAAGTTCTACGTGTCGGTAGCTTATCCCGACGACGACAATCCTCTTCTGCCAGGAACATGGGGAAAGCCTACTGACGCTTGCTCTACATATAGCTCCGATTTCGAGATAGTAAGAGAAAATCTTGTCATATCGGATGCCAACGGCAATGTTGTCACTACCATACGTGTGTCGTGTGATGCCAACCGCACTCCCGATGTCAATATTAACGCTAAGCTTGAGACTGCCGACAACATTGGTGGTGGAAGCATAACGCTTACGAAAGTGAAGTTCGACTGGTTCCTTAGCGAACTTAACAAGGACAATGATTTCGCAACTATAACGAATTTGCAACAAGCCCTTAGGGAGTATCGTGACAAATATCCCGAAGCCACTGGGCTTGATGCAGGATATGAAGCCGTTAATTCCACATATTATAATATATTGAAGACATATATTGATGCAAAACGACTTGTCCTTTCCGCCAACAACAATCTCGACAACTACAAGTTTGAAAGGAATATGATTGGAACATATAAGATTGCTGCCATCCCTATCGCCACACAGATTCAGGAAGGCTCAAGCTTTATAACCTATCATATATGTCCCGATCCGATGTACTTCACCCTGCGTGTTGTAGAGAATGGCCCTAAACTTACGCTTGGCTTTAAGGATGTGGTATATCCCAACGATGAGCGTGCCGTGCGCATAGGTTTGCCACAAATCAAGGCGATGTTGAACAAAACCCAATATCTGAATCTGCCTGTCACAAGTCTTGAAAGCAGCACTCCTATTGTGTTTGAACATGAGTCTGAGGTATTCATATCTGAAACCAACGACCCAACTTTCGACATCAACAATCAGATAATTGGCACAATACACAACCCTACTCTTAATACAACTGACGGTGTATTAGGCATTCAGTTCAACACGTCTGCCCTTACCACATTCCACGAGGACTACTGGTATGAGCTTAACTTCTCCTATAAGCAACAGCAAGGCACAGGCACAACAGCCACCATAACATGTCCAGGCGAGATGTTCATCACGTTTAAGATTGTGCCAGAATACCTGACGTGGAACTCCACGCCCGACAACAGGCTCAATGCCAACTGGAACAACGACCTCAACTGGATGCGCTCTACTGCTCAGGAAATCTACGATGCACAATATACCGACTATGGCACGGCATCCACATACAAAGGCAACCCCTTCGACAACAAGTTGACACGACAAATGTCCTACAGCCCTATGAAGTTCTCGAAGGTTACCATTCCCGACCAGACCGGCAAGGTGTATCCCACACTCGGCAACATAGTCTACCGTGAGGGCAACAACATCGCCACCAAGCTTAACAACGCCAAGGGTGACGAACCCACCACCAACATCAGATACGACATGACTGTGAAGTGGAACTACTACACCAGCGACCATTCGGACAATGGCGACGGAGTGTTCAGCTGTGAGACTCTCAAGGGTAATCTATGCGACGAGATTTACTTCAAGCCGCAAGCTGAGCTTATCAACCAAAACTATCTTGTCTACCAAAAGGCCTATGCCGAAACAGAGGTTGAGAAAAACAAATGGAACATCTTGTCATCGCCACTTAAGTCTACTTACTCGGGCAACTTCTATGCGCCTAAGACTGACGGCAGACAGGAGACCAAGGCGTTTGAGCCTATCACATTCAGCACTACCTACAACAGCCGCACCGTTGCTCCCGTTTACCAGCGCAACTGGGACAGCAACGGCAAGGAAGTGGCAGAAGTGGTAGATGGCATTACACGTTATTATAATGCCTACGACTACGACGGTTCGGTTCGCATCGACACCATCACGGATAGGTCGATGAATGTGGAGTCGTTGTATTGGAGTCATGTATATAATAAGGTGGGCGAGAAATACGACAATGGCAAGGGATTTGCTCTTAAGTCCGGAGACGACTATTCCACAACCTTAGCCAACAAGTCGCTCTTCCGTCTGCCTAAGCAGGATGTCAGCTACGACTATTATAAGGCCGATGGTTCAGCAAACGAGTCCTTAAGAGAGGTGATAGACACTACGGGCATATACAAATTGCTCGTGTCTTATGATGCGGCTGAAGATGCTTTAAGTAGGATTATGCAGCCTCTTGACAACAACACCCACAACACGAACAGATACTACATCGTGGGCAACCCCTACACAGCCACTATCAGCATGTACAACTTCCTGAAAGGAAACCCATGCTTCGAGCGCAAAGTGTGGACAATGGTCAACGGCGAGCTTGCTGCCTACAGCATTCCTGAGGGTGACTACAACCGCAGGCAGGACGTGCTCATTGCTCCTATGCAGGCTTTCTTTGTTAAGTTGAAGAAAGGCGAAACGGCTACAAGTGCCTATTTCACATCGCCCATGACCATAGACCGATGGATTGTTGGCGGTAAAAGTGGAGCTGCAAACATACCTGAAATCAGCATCAACGCAATAGCAGACAAAAGACAATGCGCCACAGCCAAAGTTGTGCTGCGCGAAGATGCAAGTGCCGACTTCATCAACGAAGAAGACATTGAGTTGCTCAACAATACCGACATCAACGACATGCCACAAATATACACCATTGCCGGCGACCAGGCTGCAGCACTCAACACTCTGCCAAGCATCAATTTCCTGCCTTTCGGAGTGATAGCCAAGCAGGACGGATGGGTAGAGAGGAATGGAGTCAAGATAGCAGTTGAGTTGACGCCCAACAGAAATCTTAAAACTCCATTGTATGTGCTCGATGCCAAGACCGGGACATTCTCTCTCGCCGATCATCCTATAGAGATTGTCGCCAACGAGCATGGCAGATACTACATCACCACATCCAAGTATACCACCAATGTGGAGAAGACAGAAGTGAACCTTGTGCGTTGCTTCTCAGCACAGGATGGCACCATTACTGTTTGCTCGCCAAACAAAGCTTTAAGCTCTGTCAAGGTTTACACCATCGACGGAATGCTCATAGCTTCAGAGCTTGACATCAATGCTGCATCATGGCAGAAACATGTTGCACGGGGTGTTTATGTCGTCAAGACGGAGGCTGCCCACCACAAAACGGCAACATTCAAGCTAACAGTAAAATAACCACGCTTATGACCAGAACAACTATTCTAAAGCTTATACTCCCCCTGCTATTGTGCCTGCCAACTCTTGTTGGCAAGGCACAATCATCATTCCCCTACCCCTCCATTCCCGACTCATTGCGCGAGCCTCATCAGCGTGCACAGTATCTCGTGAGCCACTACTGGGACTGCTACGACTTTGCCGACACCACCCTGCTCCACATCCAGGAAATAGCCGAGCTTGGCTTTGTCAACTTTGTCGACCTTATGAGGAGCGACATAGCTAAGGATTGCGCGCGAGAGGGGATGCTGACGTTCGCAAGCCGTCTGCTTAAGCCGAGCCAGGACTACTTCGTCGACCTTGCCGAGAAATACCTCTACGACTGGGCATCGCCCATGCGCAACGACTCGCTCTACACCATCTTCGCAGATGCCCTTGCCGAGACAGGACACAACGACACGCGACTGGAATGGCTGAAACAGCAGCTCGGCAAGAATGCCGTGGGCTCGGCTCCTGCCGACATCAGCCTGACCATGCGCAACGGATTGCACACTAAGCTGAGCGACATAGCTGCCGACTATGTGGTGGTGATGTTCTATCAGCCCGACTGCGAGGAGTGCCAACAGGCGGTGGAGCGTCTGCACGGCATCCATCCCATCTGCTACAACAAAGCCCCGACTGTATACCTCGCCATCTACTACGGCGACGATATTGACCTTTGGCGCAAGTCTGCCCTCGCCTTCCCCGACTCATGGCTCGACTGCTACAACACCGACAACAGCATCATCCAACACAACACCTATCACATACGCCACACGCCATCCTTGTATGTGATAGACCAAAAACAACACAAGGTTGTGAGGAAAGACTTAGGTTTTCGCGATTTTAAATAGCTCCTGCCTCTCTTTTTTTCTTATTTCGACAGTCCGTAAAGCTTAGCGTCAATCTTCCGGGTGATATTGGCGAAAGCCTCGGGGTCGGACTCAAACTTCTGTGTGTCGCCATCCACGATAATCAGGTTGCCCTTATACTGGCTAATCCATTGCTCGTAGCGGTCGTTGAGTCCCATGAGATAGTCGGTGCGTATTGTGCGCTCGCATTCTCTTCCGCGCTTGCCTATCTGGCTTATAAGGTTGGGCACGGTGGAGCGTATGTAGATCATGAGGTCGGGCAACTTCACGAGCGTCATCATCGTGTCGAAGAGGTCGGAGTAGTTGTCGAAGTCGCGGTCGGTCATATATCCCTGTCCATGAAGGTTGGGCGCAAAGATGCAGGCGTCCTCAAAGATGGTTCGGTCCTGGATGATGTCCTTGTCGCTATGGCTTATCTCCACCACTTCCTTGAATCGCTTGTTTAGGAAATAAATTTGCAGATTGAACGACCATCTCGCCATGTCGTTGTAGAAATCGTCGAGATAAGGGTTGTGCTCCACAGGTTCGAAACGCGGCGACCAGTTGTATTTCTTTGCCAACATCTTGGTCAGGGTGGTCTTTCCGCTGCCAATGTTTCCGGCTATAGCTATATGCATTTTATTGTTGTTGTTTTGTAGGATGAGTGATACTAATGGGGAAGACGGCGTCTATCTTCTCGGTTATGAGCGCGAAGTCCTCAGGGCGCGTCTTGTAGTCGAGTTCGTCGACATCAATAATGAGCACCTTTCCCTTGTATTTGTTGCTGATGAAGTCGTCGTAGCGGTCGTTGAGTCCTTGCAGATACTCTACTGGTATCGTCTGCTCACAAGCCCTTCCTCTCTTCTGTATGTTCTGCACGAGGTGTGGCACGGACGCCCTGAGATAAATCATGAGGTCGGGCAGCTGCACCTTCTCCACCATAATCTCGTAGAGCTCCATATAAGTCTCGAAGTCGCGGTCGGACATGTTGCCTTGCGCGTAGTTGTTGGCTGTAAACACGAACACTCCCTCATGGAGAGTGCGGTCTTGAATCACCATGTTGCCTGATTTGGAAAACTCGAGCACGTCCTTGAAGCGTTCCTTCAGGAAAAACACCTCCATAGCAAACGACCACCTCTGCAAGTCCTGGTAGTAGTCGTCCATATATGGATTGTCCACCACAGCCTCATAACGCGGCTCCCATTGGTAATGCTTGGCAAGCATCTCCGTCAGCGTTGTCTTGCCGCAACCGATATTTCCTGCTATTCCTATATACACTTGTTGAAATCTGAATATTTTGTGAAATTAAAAAACTATGCAAAGTTAATAAAAAAAGTATAGAGAAAGAAATAATATAGCTATCACAGTTTGTGGATTGACAAAAAAGATGTATATTTGCTGCGAAGAAAAAGAAGATACAATATATGAAAACGACAAAAGAGTGTATATCGTTGATAGAATCTCATGCCGAAGAACTAAGAACGCTGTTCGGCATAAAATCATTGCGCATATTCGGTTCGGTCTCACGCAACGAACAGAAAGAAGGTAGCGATGTTGACGTGTGTGTGGACATGGAGCCAAAAGCATTCTTGGTTGTTCGCTTAAAACGTTTCCTTGAAAATCTGCTTCAATGCTCTGTCGATGTCGTAAGAATGCACAAGCATATCAATCCATATTTGCTTGAGGAAATTGATAAGGATGGAATTTATGTTATCCAATAAATTAAATGGATTGTTGGTTCAGATAAGAACAGCAATAATACAGTTGAAAGAATGGAATAATAATGTTCAGAGTTCTGACGATTATTATTGTTCACCTGACGGCATGAAGAATCTTGCTGCCAGTTGTATGCTTATTGAGGCTATTGGAGAGGGTGTCAAGCAGATTGATAAAATCACAGATGGTAAATTATTGGTTAAACGACCAGAAATCCCATGGAAGGACGTTATTGGCATCCGTAATCATATTGCTCATGGTTATTTCGATATTGATGGTGATATGGTGTTTGATGTCATCAAAAATGATTTGGATTCTTTATTGGAAGCAATAGAGTATTTTATAGGAGATCCTAATGTAGAGAAATAAAATTATGATAGATAATTACACACAAATCTGTACCGCCATTGGTTGTAATCTGATACATGTCAATAGATTGCCTAAACAGAAGAGATAAGAAAGAGTTCTTTAACAATAAAACGAAATAGTATTATGGCACAGATGAAATTGATACCGGCAGACAATATGAAAGATAAACTTTGGGGCAAAAGAGGCACCCCAGAGCGTGAAGCAATGGAAACCAAGCTCAAAGAAGATGTAAATGCCTACATTGTAGGAGATAACCTTGACCACAATGAGGTATGAAGACAGCATGAAGGCCTACCGAGATATTGTCAACGCAATTAGAACTGCGGAATACCTAAAACAAGCCAACTGACTTTAGGCGCAAAGTCAAAAGTCAGTTGGCTTTTAAGAGAGGCTATGCTTCCTTCCAATCATCTATAGTTCCTGTCTTCGACGAGAAACTCACTCCAACCTTATGGATTTTACGCTTATCAGCCTCATAAGGACGTGCATATCCCTTTTCCTCTATTTGTAGCAAAGCCTCATCAGCAGAACCGTCAAGTTTAAATTCAAAGATATACACACCATTCTTCGTCTCAACTATACAGTCTGCCCTACCCTCACTCTGCTGCATCTCTGTAAGCACAATATAAGTACTCAGAATACGGAATATCAAGTAGAACGTATAGTGGAAATAGCGTTCCTTTTCTGTATCCATATCCTTGCGGCGCATGGTGTAAGGATATCCAAACAATTTTAGTTTACCATTAATACTGCAAAAATACTTTATTTTCACGACTTCCACAAGTTTTTGACAAAAATACAGTAAATTTGCAGTAGAAAACCAAAATACTATAAACATACACTCACACGATATGAACAAACAGCATTATGGAGTAGCACCTAAGTCGAAGACCGACTACGCCTTCCTCCTTCACGAGCTTCATCATCTCAAACCCGACGGCATACTTACCATTGTGCTGCCTCATGGAGTATTGTTCCGTGGTGGCGAGGAAGAGCAGATACGCACCAACCTTATAGAGAAGAACAATATAGACGCCATCATATGCGAAGGAATAGACAACACCCTGCGCTCTGTACTATCTGCCCTCGAATCAGAAGCTCTTGCTCTTAGCGAGAAATACGCCACAAGCTATAAGCAGATCAACGACGACATGGTTGCTGCGAATGAGGAACTGGCTGGTCTGGTGGAACAGCTCACGGGTGATGAGTTTGCCATTAAGGGATTGAAGGAACTGGTAAAAGAGTAAGGAGGAATTGGATTATGTACACGCCACCATTTACAATAAGTGCAGAAGCAATCAATAAGATTGCTGAAATTTCAGGTCTGATAGAGCGTTACGCCATACGACTTGAACAGAAGGATGCCTTACATCTGCGCAAGGTAAACAGAATACGCACCATCCACAGCTCGCTTGCCATAGAGGGCAACAAACTGACAGAAGAAGATGTGCGCGATATCATTAATGGTAAAAACATCATTGCGCCAATCAAGGAAATACAAGAGGTGAAGAATGCAATAAAGACATATGAAATGTATCCATACCTTGACGCATTCAAGGAAGAAGACTTGCTAAAGGCTCACGCACAGATGATGGAAGCAATTATCGACCATCCAGGGAGATACCGACATGGTGGTGTGGGAGTTTTTTCAGAGCATGGACTTGTTCACATGGCGCCACCTGCCGACAGAGTGCCGTATCTGATGAAAGATTTGTTTGCATGGCTAAACCAAAGCAAGGATCATCTGCTTATACGCTCTTGTGTGTTCCACTACGAGTTTGAATTCATACATCCATTTGCCGATGGCAATGGCCGTATGGGCAGACTGTGGCAATCGCTTATTCTTGGCAAGTTGCATCCGCTGTTCGAACATCTGCCTGTGGAGAACATGGTTTTCTCTAACCAACAGGCATATTATGATGCAATAACAGCAAGCACGCAAGCTGCTGACTCTGGCGTTTTCATCGACTTTATGCTGTCGGAGATTCTTGAGACTCTAAAGAGACATCAAGGTGAAGAATTACATGAAGTTTATGACAAAGTTCATGATAAAGTTCATGATAAAGTTCACGATAAAGTTCACGATAAAGTTCACAATAAATATCCTGACATTTCGGACTCTGCATGGAATGTGCTCAACTATCTAAGCAATAACGACGGAGCATCGGCAAAAATGGCAGCAGAAGCTCTTGGCATGTCCGAACGCATGGTAAGAAAGCATATTGCAACTCTAAAGTCTGCCAACATTCTTTCACGTACTGGAAGCAACAAGTATGGTAAGTGGATTGTTAGTTGGGAGTAAAAAACATATGCCATGGATTAATGAAGAGATAAAGTATGAATATGGATGCGAACAACAACCAAGACATAATTATAAAGTTGGCTTCGGCTCTTCAGGCATATGCGCATATTTCCAGAAATATGTTCATGCTTTCCAACGTCAATGTTGCCAATGGTCTTTCAAGCCCTCGTGTTTATTCTATTCCATCTATGGAGAGCACCCTCTGGGAAGGTGAGTTTGCCGTGACATGGGGTACACCATTCGATGCTTTGAAGGAAACCTTCCTCTCAAAGGTGAAGGCTGGCACCATCCTCCGTGTCTATGTAGATGGAAAAGGCCAGGGTACTGCTGCCACTGCTTGGTGGAACAACATCCTTACTGGAAAGGGCGACCCAGATCGTGGCGACATCATGGTGGATGGACCTGCTAAATGGGAGTTTGAACTGACCGACCTCTCTATCCAACTCTTGACAGA
>CAKQEI010000035.1 GCA_934230115.1 uncultured Prevotella sp.
ATGTGATTGTCAAGTTGTGGAAGATGTTGTCTATGCCTTCTTCTCTTTTAGGCATCCACTTCTTTGTTTCTTCCGATAAGGGGATGGTTACTCTATCCTTGGTCTTGACTTGGATATGTATGAAACAGATATATTATTTAGGTTTCTGTATCACATGAGTGTTACTCCAGTGTCAGTCAACAGAAACTCCAGTACCAGACGTGTGAAACTCCAGTATCAGTTGGATAGTATTGAATCGGTACTGGAATATCACAACGATAGAAATTGTCTATTAAAGTATAGCTGATATCTTTTTTGTATCTATAATAAAAGCATTATCTTTGTACCCGAAATAAAAACAACAAATAAAATATCAAGGAAAAATAATATGGAAACAAGAAAAGAAATAGCAGCAGAAAAGAAACGTTGTGGTTCGCATAATTGCACTCAGGCTGTGCTCTGCACCTACCACGACTTCGCCGGAATGGAAGAAGAAACCATCAAGAATGCTGGCAATGCATTTGCAGCAGGAATGGGTAATATGGAGGGTACTTGCGGGGCCATCGTTGGAGCTGGTATCGTACTCGGACTTGCCACTCAGGACAAGGCGAAGTCTATCAAGGGTATGAGACAAATTATGGATAAATTCAAACAGCGCAATGGTGCCACACAATGCAAATTGCTAAAAGGTGTGGGCACAGGAAAGGTGCTTCGCGAATGTCCTCTTTGCGTGGCTGATGCATCTGAATTTCTGGAAGAAATAATGATTACAGGTATGTAGGAAGAAAAAAGTGGAGGAATAGACAACAAATTAAGGCTTTTTAAGTTATATATTATATATGATTTAGGAATCTGAATAAAAACAATAAAATCAACCGTTTAAATGATGAAAAGATTTTTCATGTATCTTCTGGTGGCCATGCTTATGCCATTGGCGGCAATGGCACAGTCGATGACCGACGACCAGGTGATGGCGTATGTTGTCAAGGAACATGCTGCGGGCACGTCGAATGCGCAGATAGTGACGCAGCTTATGCAGCGTGGAGTGGACATACAGCAGATAAGACGCGTGCGTAATAAGTACGAGAAACAGATGAAGCAAGGCTCAACTGCCAATGTGGCTGTAGGAGTTGCCGAAAAGGACGATTCGCGTATGCGTACCAACAACGGAAAGAAACGTTCTGACTATGGTGAGGAATCCGCCAAGGAAGCGGCTCCATATTCCAACTATCGCGTGATGGCTGAGCGTGACAACACGTATGAGCACACCTATGACGAGGACGACCAGGAGTATATGGACTATCAGACCGAGTTGGAGGGATTGGTGCCCAACGATACGGCTACCATTGTGAGACAATACTATGCCGAGCTGAAAAAGAAGCGCAACAAAGTGTTCGGACGTGACATATTCAACAACAAGGACCTCACTTTCGAGCCTAACATGAATATTGCCACACCGCAGAACTATCGACTTGGTCCTGGTGATGCCGTGATAATCGACATCTACGGTGCATCACAGAAGACAGAACAGTGCACGGTGTCGCCCGATGGTGAGGTTACTATCGAGGGCTACGGCCCAGTGCAGGTGAGTGGTCTCACTGTTGCTCAAGCCAATGCCCGTTTGCGCTCAACACTTGGCTCGCGATATGCAAGCAGCAAAATAAAGCTTACTGTGGGACAGACACGCACCATCATGGTAAATGTGATGGGCGAGGTGAAGTTGCCTGGCACATACACTCTGTCGGCATTCGCAACTGTGTTCCATGCCCTGTATATGGCAGGAGGCACAAACGACCTCGGAACATTGCGTAATATTAAGGTGTACCGCAACAACCGACTCGTTACTGTGGTTGACATCTACGACTATATTCTCAATGGAAAGCTGACAGGCAATGTACGTCTTGCCGACAACGACGTCATCGTTGTGGGACCTTACGACTGTCTTGTAAGCATTTCGGGCAAGGTTAAGCGACCTATGCTCTATGAGATGAAGCAAAACGAGTCGGTGGCGTCCGTACTGAAATATGCAGGCTCGTTTACAGGTGATGCTTATCGCAAGGCGGTACGTGTGAACAGAAAGACGGGCAAGGAATACGCTGTGTTCAATGTAGGCGAGTTCGATTTCTCAAGCTTCCATATTGCTGATGGCGACTCTGTGACAGTAGATTCAATACTTCCGCGTTATGAGAACACTGTTGAGGTGAAAGGAGCCGTGTTCCGTCCGGGTATGTACAACTTGGGAGAGCAGGTGAACAGCGTGCGCACACTTATTGAACATGCAGAGGGAGTGACCGAGGCTGCCTTTGTCAACCGTGCTGTGATGCACAGAATGAAGGCCGACCGCACTCTCGAAGTAGTGAGTGTTGATTTGGCAGGCATCATGAGCGGCAAGGTGGCCGACATACCATTGAAGGAGAATGACGTGCTCTTTGTGCCCACAAAGCAAGACCGACAGGAGCAGCGCACCATAACCATCAGGGGCGAGGTGCAGTATCCTGGTATATACAAGTACGCTGACAATGAGACAGTGGAAGACTTCGTGCTTCAGGCAGGCGGACTTACCGACAAGGCATCGACAATAAACATTAGTGTGAGTCGACGTGTGAGCGACCCTAAGGCACTTGCTCCCGATAGCGTGATAGCCAAGACCTACACACTGGCATTGAAGGATGGATTTGTTATTGATGGAGAGCCTGGCTTTGTGCTTATGCCTTTCGACGAGGTTTATGTGCGCAAGAGTCCTGCCTACATGGAGCAGAAGAATGTGACGATTGAAGGCGAAGTGATGTTTGCGGGTACATATACACTCACAGCTAACAACACACGCTTGAGCGACCTATACAAGCGTTCGGGTGGTAGCAACGGATTGGCCTATATACGTGGCGCGCGCTTGATGCGACGTGCAACCGAGGCTGAGAAGGCCCGTATGCGCACTGCATTGCAGATGGAGCAGGAACAGCAGCAGAAGAATCTCTTGCAGCTTGCAGCCAGCACCAATAGCAGCAGTCTGCAGAATGTGGCTGAGGGTGCAAAGAAGGCAAATATATCTAAGTTTAATGTGCCTGATGAGTATCCCGTGGGCATCGACCTTGAGGCAGCTATCAACAATCCTGGTTCGGATGCGGACATGGTGTTGCGCGAAGGCGACAAGCTGGTAGTGCCGCAGTATAACGGAACTGTTAAGGTGAATGGAGCCGTGATGTATGCCAATACTGTTGCTTTTGAGCAGGGCAAGCGTGCATCCTACTACATCGACCAGGCTGGAGGGTATGCCAACGATGCTGTGAAGAGCAAGGGCTACATTATATATATGAATGGTAAGGTGGCAAAGCTGAGCAAGGGTGCCAAGGTGCAGCCGGGATGCGAAATCGTGGTTCCTGCCAAGCTGAAGCGCAAGATGAGCGTGGCCGAGACAATGAGTCTGGGCTCAAGCATGTCGTCGATTGCAGCTATGATTGCCACTATTGCAAATCTGACAAAATAAAGACATAGAGAGGCAATAACAATGAAACATGAGACTGGTATCTTTGTGAAGACTAAAAAGATGTTGCTTATGAGCATAAGGGTCTTCCTTGGATTGATGTTGTTTGTGGGGCTTGTCAGTGGCAAACCCATCGACAAAGGTTTAGTGTTGAAAGGTAGTGTAGTAGACAACGAGGGTAAAGGCATTGCTGGAGTTGTGGTTAACAACGGACGGGAGTTTTGCCTTACCGACAAGAATGGCGCATGGCAGTTGCCCACTGACACTGCCGTGAGCAAGTTTGTGGCTATTTCCACTCCACGCGAATACAAGTTGCCTCAGACCGATGGCATAGCAGAAGGATTCTACATGCCTGTGGCTGAGGCTATGGCAGAGAGTCCTAAAGCCAAATTTGTGTTGCACAAGCGCGACACGGTGGTAGACAAGTTCTACTATATTGCCGTAAGCGACCCTCAGATTATCAATGCTCACGACATGAAGCGATGGCGCAACGAGACGGTGCCGAGCATAATGCACACTGCCTCGTTGCTGCAAAAGACTGGCGAGGTGATAGGTATGTCGTTGGGAGATTTGGTGTTCGACAACATGAATTTATACTCTCAGTACAAGCAGTCGATACGCAGCCGCCGCATGACATTCTTCCAGTGCATAGGCAATCACGACCTACAGAAAGCCTATCCCGACCTTCATAACTCTGAGCTTGGAGCTGAGCACTATGCCGAACGCGTGTTCGGAAAGTTTTTCGGTCCAGTGAACTATTCCTTCAACATTGGCAAGTGTCATGTGATAACGATGAAGAGCATCAACTATCGAGGCAACTGCAAGTATGAGGAGGAGATAACCGAGGAGGACATGCGCTGGCTTGAGCGCGACTTGAGTTATGTGCCAAAGGATGTGATGGTGATATTCAATATGCACGCTCCGGGATGGAACTCAATGGAGACTATCGACAACATTGAGAATGCCGATAAGCTTGCCAAGGTGCTTGCGCCTTACGTATGCCATGTGTTTGCAGGACACACTCATTTCTTTGAGAATGTGGAGGTCACTCCCCGTCTCTATCAGCACAATATAGCTGCTGCCTGCGGCGCATGGTGGACAAGCAATCTTAATCGCGACGGTGCTCCTAATGGTTATATGGTGGCTACCGTCAACGGCACGGAGATGACATGGCAGTATCGACCTACCAATTCCAAGACAATGGTGCAGATGCGTGTCTACAAGCCTGGCGAGTTTCGCACACAGAAAGAGTATGTTGTAGCTAACGTTTGGGAGTGGGATCCGCATTGCAGAGTGGTATGGTATGAGGATGGAAGATATATGGGACGTATGCAACAGTTCATCAACAACGATGAAGCTTTCCTGCTGACCAAGCCACGCCCTCATCAGCTTGCAAAGACACAACACTTGTTCAGGGCAAAGCCTACGTCGAAGAAATACCGTACTATCAAAGTGATTTTTACAAATAGGTTTAACCAGAGTTATACCTATACTATAGTCAATAGGAACAATCGACCGTTCCTGTTGGATAAATAGGAGTTAAGGAGTCAGGACTCCTTAACTCCTATTTTTAGAACTGCAACTCCACGACCTTGTCAATATCAGTAGGTACCGCGTCAAGAGCAATCACTATGCCCCCTTGGCACTTTTGATATTTCACTGCCTTGCGTGATACAAAGTCAACGGCTTTCTTCACGTTTTTGCCTTCCAACGGAAGGAAGAGAGACTTGTCCTTAAGGTTGAGTATATGTACATACATGCGATTGTTCTTCTCTGTGGTCACGCCCCAGTCGTGAGGAGCAATCATTCCACCGCGTGTGCCATATATAGTCTCGCCGTAAGTCTTCATCCATTCACCCATCTCCTTCATTCTTTCCACTGCTACAGCAGGCAGACAGCCGTCTGGCTGCGGGCCAATGTTCATGAGCAGGTTGGCATTACGGCCAGCGGCTTTCACGAGGTAATGTATGAGAGTGCGTGTCGACTTGTAGTTCTGGTCGGTGATTCTGTATCCCCACATACCGTTCATTGTTTCGCATGTCTCAAGCGGAAGTTGGCTTATCTTCTGTCCTGAGAGTCCGGCAGTGTTCTCGCCTGGTAGATCACGCTCGAACATCTGGAAGTCCTCACCCTCAAAAGGCGTCTCGTGATGGTTGTTGCCGATAAGGCAAGCTGGCTGCAATTTGTGGATAAGTGCATATTGCTCGGGCAAACGCCAGTCGAACGATGGGTTGAAGTCCTGGTCCCACCATCCGTCAAACCATATTGCTCCCACCTTGCCATAGTTGGTGAGCAGCTCAGTGAGCTGGTTGTTCATAAACTTATAGTAGGAATCCCAGTTCTGTGCCTCCTTAGGGCGACCCGTTCCAAGTCCGGTGCGACCTAAAGGAGCGTCTTCTCGCTGCCAGTCGATATGCGAATAGTAGAAGTGGATGTCTATGCCCTGGCGGTGGCATTCGTCGGCAAGTTCCTTCACGATGTCGCGCTTGAAAGGAGTGGCATCTACAATGTTGTAGTCAGAATACTTGGTGTGGAACATTGAGAAGCCCTCGTGGTGGCGTGTGGTGAAGCAGATATACTTGGCTCCCGAAGCCTTGATGGCCGACACCCATTCCGCCGCATTGAAGCGCGAAGGATAGAAACCGCCGGCAAGTTTGGCGTACTCCTTGTAGTTGATGTCCTTGTTGGTCATAGTCCATTCGCCAGTGGCAAGCATACTGTACAAGCCCCAATGCAGGAAGATGCCAAACTTGTTGTCCTGGAAATGCTGGCGTGCCTCAAGGTTTTCCTTTGTTGGCTGATAGCCTGGTTGTGCCTGTATTGTTGGTACTGACAATGACAGTGCGAGTAACACTGAAGTGAAAAACTTCTTCATAGATTACGTTTTGTATTAAATGGTTTGTTTAGTTGTTTTCTTTTTCCTTGGTTCTCGGCAACACGAGGTTCAGCACCACACCGATGACAGCCGAAAGACCAATGCCTGAGATAGCGAACGAGCCATTCGAGAGCACAGCTCCGCCCAAGCCCATTGTGAGCATCACCGATATGATGACGACATTGCGTGTGGCGTTCATGTCCACCTTGTTCTGCACAAGATTCTGCACACCCACACTGGCAATGGTGCCGAAGAGTAGCAGCATTATGCCTCCAAGCACAGCCTGAGGTATCGACTGCAGCAGAGCACTAAGCTTGCCCACAATGGAGAAGCAGATAGCAGTAGCGGCAGAGATACGGATTACTGCAGGCGATGTCACATTAGTAATCGACATGGCTCCTGTCACCTCTGAGTAAGTAGTCTCGGGAGGACCACCAAGGAATGCGGATGCAAGACAGGCTGCACCGTCGCCAAGCATGGTGCGATGTATGCCAGGGTCGGCCACGAAATCCTTGTTGGCTACGGCTCCAACAACATACACGTCGCCGATGTGCTCAAGCACGGGAGCTATGGCAACGGGTATCATATATAGGAAAGGTGCCCATTGGAAGTGGGTTATGGTGTCGAAGCTTACGGGCATGGCTATCCACGAAGCGGCAGCAACACCGCTGAAGTCAACCTCGCCCATGCAAACAGCCAAGATGTAGCCTACGATGACGCCTGAGATGATAGGCACAAGTTTCATCATGCCACGGCAGAAGGTGAGCACAATGATAGAGGTGGCAAGTGCCGAGAAAGCGAGTATCCAGTTGGTCTTGGCCATATCCACTGCACTGCCCGAAAGCGAGAGTCCGATTAGAATGATGACCGGACCGATGACAACAGGAGGGAAGATGCGGTCGAGCAGACGTTTGCCCTGCCATTTCACCAACGCACTCACCACAAAATAGACGAGCGACACGGCGGTGAGTCCGGCAAGAGTGCCTGGCAGTCCCCATTGTTTTGTGGCTGCTATGATAGGTGCAATGAAGGCAAACGACGAGCCAAGGAAGATGGGCACTTTGCCTTTGGTGATGAAATGGAAGATGAAAGTGCCGATGCCGGCGGTGAAGAGAGCCGTGGCAGGATTGATTCCGATGAGCAGAGGCACAAGCACAGTTGCGCCGAAGGCTACAAACAGAAACTGAATGCCAACGATGGTTTTCTTCACAGGTGATAATTGTTCTGTGTTCATTTGTCTGTTTTTTTGAATTTGTTTTATAGATGTTTTTTTAGATATTATGTCAGTTCAAGTCCCATCGATTCCACAAACGCCTTCACTTCTTTTTGTTTCATCAGTTCGTCGAACACTTCTTTCTTGGTCATGCGTCGGCTTATCTCCTCGGCTTCGGCAAGTCGCAGCGTGATGTTCACACTGCCGTTGTGCAATGTCTTGGCAAGTGTGGCGCGTATGCGTCCCTTGATGTTAGCCACTTGGTCGAGTAGCATTTGGTTGTCTACCACGATTTCGATGTTAGGGAAATCGGCGATGCGTGGCTTCATGTTTTTCATTCTCGACGCCAAGGCTATCATCTTTTGCGGCATACGGTTGCACATCGACAGCCATTGCAGGTCGAGCATGTCCTGCGTGAACTCCTCATTCTCCTCTTTGTTTGTTATCTCAGCCTCCTTCTTCACCTCAGTCTGCTGCTTTTGTTGCAGACTTTGAAAGGTGATGCCAAGTCCTGACAGTTTCAGTGCAGGACGTTTCGGAGCGTTGTTTGTCGATGTGGAAACAGTTGCCGAAGCGGCAGAGCGTGGCATGTGTGCTGCTGTCATCTGTGCAGTAGCCTCGTCCATGGCAGTAGCGAGAACTGCAGCGTCGCCATTGGGCACGGCAATAGTAGCCGCTGCCTCTGTGGTTCTTGAGGCCCGGCTTAAGTTCTTGCCCGGGGCAGCCACCTGCTGAGCCGCCGTAGTCCGGGAAGCCATAATATGTTTAAACAGGGATTTCAGTCGTTTGGGGCTACGCCCCGCACCTTCCGAAGCGTCTTCAGGTTGTGTTATCTGTGCCACCTGGATGAGCGTTAGCTCTACAAGCAGTCGCTTGTTGCTGCTCTGTCGGTAGTTTAGGTCGCACTGGTTCATCAGTTTCAATGCGGTATACAGGAAGCGCACGGGGCAGCGTCTTGCCTGTTCGGCATACTTCTCGCGCTGCTGTTGGCTCACTTCGAGTAGTGGCAGAGTGGCAGCATCCTTAGCCATAAGCACGTTGCGCACGTGTGATGCCAAGCCATTGATTAGGTTGCCACCGTCGAAACCCTTCTCTATGATAGAGTTGAGCAGCACCATTATGTCGCTCACCTTGTTCTCCATAGCGAGTTCTACGATGCGGAAATAGTAGTCGGTATCAAGCTCGTTGAGGTCTTCTATCACCTTTGCATAGGTGATGTTGCCCTGGCAGAAGCTTGCAGCCTGGTCGAATATCGAGAGTGCGTCGCGCATACCGCCATCGGCTTTCTCGGCAATCACCGCAAGAGCCTCTTCCTCGTAGCTTATGCCTTCCTTCTCGGCAACGCGTTTAAGATGGGCTATAGTGTTCTCCACTGTCATGCGCTCGAAGTCGTAGATTTGGCATCGAGACAGGATTGTGGGCAAAATCTTGTGCTTCTCGGTTGTGGCGAGAATGAATATGACATGTGCAGGCGGTTCCTCAAGTGTCTTAAGGAAAGCGTTGAAGGCAGCCTGCGAAAGCATGTGCACCTCGTCGATGATGAACACCTTGTACTTGCCTACCTGTGGCGGGATGCGTGTCTGTTCCATAAGCGACTTGATGTGCTCCACTGAGTTGTTGCTCGCGGCGTCAAGCTCGAAGATGTTGTAGGAACGTTGTTCGGCGAAAGCCTTGCAGCTCTCACACTCGCCACATGCCTCTCCCTCGGGGGTGGGGTTCATGCAGTTGATGGCCTTTGCAAAGATGCGGGCGCAAGTGGTCTTGCCCACTCCTCGCGGACCACAGAATAGGTAGGCGTGAGCCAGCTTGCCACTCTTCACTGCATTGCGGAGTGTAGTGGTGAGCGCCGACTGTCCGACCACCGAATCAAACGACGTCGGACGGTACTTGCGTGCTGAAACTATATATTCTCCCATAATATTATAATGTGCTTTGTTTGTATTCAACTGCAAACTTACTATAAAAAAATCGATTTTCGTGTATGAATACGAAAAATTATGAGTAAGTTTGCACTCAAATTAAGTAATAATGGGTCGTCTAAAACTTTTATGGGCTCTCGTCAGCCATTACAAATACGCTATCACTATTGTTGTGGGCATTCTCCTTGTGGGATTTGTCGATGAGAATAGTTTCATGCATCGTGTCCAGTTGGAGATGCAGATTAGCGACCTCACGGATGAGATAAACCGCTACAACGAGCAAAATGCAGCCGACCTGCAGCAGCTTCGTGAGCTTAGGCGAGGAGCCAAGGCCTATGAGCGCATTGCACGTGAGCGATATTTCATGCAGGCCGATGATGAGGACATATATGTGCTCAGCGACGACGAAAAACCAGTAACAAGTAATAATGAAACAATTGAGTAAACTCCAAAGCACACTGTTCCTGATTGGCGGAGTGCTTATGGTTGTGGGTGCAGGCTGCTATGCGTTCCTTGTGGCGCAGCAGGTGGTCTGCTGGGTATATCTTGTGGGTGCGCTGATATTTGCCTCGATGCAGGTGAACCAGACATATGAGGGCAACAGCCCTACTATCAAGCGCCTGAAGCGAATAATGACCACAGCCGACATCTTCTTCGTTTTGTCAGGACTCTTGATGGTGGACAGTGCCTACATGTTCCTTCGCGACTCGTTCAGCGACACTGTGACCTATCTCAACCTTATATATAATAAGTGGGTGCTCATGCTGCTCGTGGCTGCAATACTCGAAATGTATACCATGCACCGCATTGGCTCGGAGCTGAAGAAGGAAGAGGCTGAGTAATTATTATTTGTTATTTATTAATTATGAATTGGGTGTTTGACGGGAGATTGGAGAGTTAAAAAAATTCCTAAATAAGAATAATCATTTTTTAAATCTCATAGAAAATCATCCATTATTCAACAATACATATTACCTTTGCCTTCATACAAAGACACGTAACATTAGTTTATGAATAAAATATTATACGCATTTCTTACAGTTCTGGTGTTCGCATCGTGTGCCAACCAGTACAATATCCAAGGTTCGTCAAATGTTTCTACACTTGACGGACGTATGCTGTACCTGAAAATTCTGAAGAACAACGATTTCAAGAGTTTGGACTCTTGTGATGTTGTCCACGGACAGTTTCAGTTCAACGGCTCTTTCGACACTGTTTGTATGGCCAACATATTCATGGATGACGAAAGTGTGCTGCCACTTGTGCTTGAGAAAGGCGATATAAATATAAAAATTGACAATACACAGCAGACGGTCAGTGGCACTCCGCTCAACGATGAGCTGTTCAAGTTCTTCAATAAGTACAACCAACTGAAGAATCAAGAAGCCGAACTCATCCATACTCACGACCGCGCCATAATGAATGGTCAGGACATGAACGTGGTGAACCAGCGTCTTAATGCCGAGGCTCAGCGTCTGTCGGAACAGGAAGACAAGCTTGTGACATCGTTTGTTACGGAGAACTTCGACAATGTGCTCGGACCGGGCGTGTTCTTCATGGTGACAATAGGCAATCCTTATCCCGAGCTTACTCCCTGGATAGAGGACATCATGAGCAAGGCCACCGAGAAATTCAAGAACGATGCTTACGTGAAGGATTACTATCAGAAGGCACAGGAAAATCAGGCCATAATGAACGGAATGAGACAACCTGACAACATGCAGCCGGCTCAAGCTCCTAACATGCAGCCTGCTCCGGCTCCCGACATGCAGCCGGCTCCGCAGTCTGTGCCACAAGGTCCTACTCCTAACGAGATGGCAAAACCAGCAGAATAACTCATACTCATAAATTTATATGAAGACACTTATATTTGGAGGAAAAGTTGTCAACGAAGGCAAGGTGATTACAGCCTCGGTTGTGGTTGACAACGACACCATTACAGGCATTATAGAAGGCACAGATACTCCCCGTGGCAGCTACGACCAGATCGTAGATGCTACGGGGTGTTTTGTATTGCCCGGCGTGATTGACGACCATGTGCATTTTCGTGACCCTGGTCTTACTCAGAAGGCTGATATGCAGACAGAGAGCCGTGCTGCTGCCTTTGGTGGAGTGACATCCTATCTTGACATGCCCAACACCAAGCCGCAGACTACAACTATTGACGCTCTTGAAGCCAAATATGCCGATGCTGCAAAGAAGTCGCATGTGAACTATGGCTTCTTTATCGGTGCCACCAACGACAACATCGAAGAGGTGTGCTCTGTCAATCCGCAGCATGTGCCTGGCATCAAACTGTTCATGGGCTCAAGCACTGGCAACATGCTTGTTGACAAGCGCGACGTGTTGAAGCAGCTCTTTGCCAACTCGCCACTGCCTATCATGGCGCATTGCGAGGACACCGACATCATCAACCGCAATATGCAATTGGCCAAGCAGAAGTATGGCGACGACCCTGCGGTGGAGCATCATCCCGAGATACGCTCTGAGGGAGCTTGCTGGGAGTCGACACGCCTTGCCGTGGAACTTGCCAGCGAGACTGGAGCACGTCTGCATGTGGCTCATCTCACTACAGAGCGCGAACTGCAGCTCTTTGGCTCTGACCCTAAAATCACGGCTGAGGCTGTTATTGCTCACCTCTTCTTCTGCGATGACGACTATAAGACATTAGGTACACGCATAAAATGCAACCCTGCCATTAAGACACGTGCCGACCGCAATGCCTTGCGCCGTGCCCTCAGCGACGGACGTATAGCTACTGTAGGAACCGACCATGCACCGCATCTACTTTCTGATAAGGAGGGAGGATGCGCCAATGCTGCTTCGGGAATGCCGATGGTTCAGTTTTCGCTCGTGGCTATGCTTGAGCTTGTTGACGAGGGAGTGCTCAGCATTGAGCGTCTTGTGGAGCTTATGGCTCATAATCCTGCCCGACTCTTCGAGATTGCCAAGCGCGGATTCCTGCGCAAGGGTTATAAGGCCGACATTGTTCTTGTCAAGCCGCAGTCGCCTTGGACTGTCGACAAGGATTGCATTCAGAGCAAGTGCGGTTGGAGTCCTATGGAGGGACATACCTTCCAGTGGCAGGTGCGCACAACAATGTGCAACGGACACATTATATATAATAATGGTGCGTTTGACAATGAGAGTAGGGGCGAGGAACTGCGTTTCCGCACAGCGGAATAAGTGATGTTATGCTGAAATACATAGACTACACCATATCCTCGCTACGCCCTTACATCAACTGGCTCTACTTCTATCACGCCTGGGGACTTGCCGGCAAACCGCAAGAAGAGAAGGAACGTATGCGTAAGGAGGCGGATGCCATGCTCGACACGTTCGAGAGACGCTACCACACACATGCTGTCTTTGGAGTGTTCGACGCCAATAGCGATGGCGACGACCTCATCATCAAAGGCATACGCCTGCCTATGCTGCGCCAGCAGCATCCCACTAAGGAGGGAGAGCCCAATCTGTGCCTTGCCGACTTTGTGCGACCCTTGACGGGAGGCATAACGGATAGGGTGGGGGCTTTTGCCACTACTGTCGACGCTGCAATGGAGCATGACTTCATGACTGATGACTTCAAGCGAATGCTTTCGCAGACACTTGCCGACCGACTTGCCGAAGCTACTGCCGAACTGATGCATCTTGAGGTGAGGCGCAAATATTGGGCATACGCTCCCGATGAGCAATTATCCATGCGCGAGCTTCTGCGTGAGGACTATCAAGGCATACGGCCTGCCGTGGGCTATCCGTCAATGCCCGACACAAGCATGAACTTCTTGCTCGACCAACTCATCGATATGAAGCGCATAGGCATACACCTTACTGAGAGCGGGGCAATGCGCCCTCATGCCTCGGTGTCGGGACTTATGTTTGCCCATCCCAAGGCCCACTACTTCGACCTTGGCAAGATTGGCGACGACCAGTTGCGCGACTATGCCCGACGCAGGCACATACCCGTGGAGCTTGCACGCCGCTTCCTTGCGTCGCGCCTGTAGAATAGAAATAAAACAAAGATATGATAGCACGAATATTCATATTCATAATTCTTGCGACGATATTGCCCGATGTCTACGTCTATCGTCGCTACCTTCGCCGTCGCTTCGACCTCGCAGCTTGGCAACGTCTGTTGTGGTGGTTGCCGGGTGCGGCAATGATAGCCGCTACATTAATGTATACGATGATCGACAATTTTGCGCCCGACAACCTCACATGGTTCAACATCTATCTCTTTATGCTTGGACTCATTGTTGTGCCAAAGCTGTTGTTCGTGGTTTCATCGCTTGTGGGACGGCTTGTGCGCCGCGTGTTTCATCTGCACCGCAACTGGGGCAACTACATCGGACTTGTGATAGTGCTCGGCGAGTTGTATGTCTTGTTCACGGGTTCTATGCTTGGTCCCGACCGTTTGCGGGTGAACGAGGTGACACTTGAGTTCAACGACCTTCCGCAGGCATTTGATGGCTATCGCATTGTGCAGTTCTCCGATGCCCATCTCGGTTCTATGCGCACTGAGCTTCTCAGTCGAGCTGTCGACGAAATCAACTCACAGCGTCCCGACATGATAGTGTTTACAGGCGACCTGCAGAACATGCGTCCGCAGGAACTTACACGCCATGCTCCTGTTCTCGCCCGACTTCATTCGCGAGACGGAATTTATTCGGTGCTTGGCAATCACGACTATTCGGAGTATCTGCCCAGTCTGCCCGAAACAACCAAGCGAGCGTATGAACGCCAGACACGCAGCTTCGAGACTTCTATTGATTGGAATCTATTGCTCAACGACCGACGCATCATACGTCGCGGACAAGACTCACTGGTGATAGCAGGCGGGGAGAACGACGGACTTCCACCGTTTCCACAGAAAGCCGATCTAAAGCGCACATTGCGTGGAATATCTTCCAAGTCGTTTGTTGTTATGCTTCAGCACGACCCTTCGGCTTGGCGACGCTCCATATTGCCCTACTCCAAGGTGCAGCTCACCTTAAGTGGCCATACCCACGGAGGACAGTTTAGTTTGTTTGGATTGCGTCCTACACAGATAGTGGGCAAGGAAGACGCAGGACTCTATAGCGAGGGCAACCGCAAGCTGTTTGTGTCTACGGGTCTTGGTGGCTTTGTGCCTTTCCGCTTCCATATGGACCCCGAAGTGGTGGTGATAACCCTCCGAAAGAAATGACAAATACAAGAAAACAATTAATAACTGATAATTTATAATTAATAATTGAAGAAAGTGATGAACATTTTATATCGTATTTACCAGCTATTTATAGCTCTCCCCTTGATAGCCATCTATACATTGATAACATGCATTATAGTCATCATTGGCTGCGCCATAGGCAATGGCCATTTCTGGGGCTACTATCCCGGCAAGTGGTGGGCACAGTTTATTGTGCGCATACTTCTGTTGCCTGTAAAGGTGGAGGGTAGAGCGAATTTGCAGAAAGGCCAGTCGTATGTGTTTGTAGCCAATCATCAAGGCTCCTTCGACATATTCCTTATCTACGGTTTCCTCTGCCGCAACTTCAAGTGGATGATGAAGCGACAGCTCCGCCAAATGCCTTTTGTTGGCAAGGCATGCGAGTCTGCCCACCATATATTTGTTGACAAGCGTGGCCCGAGCAAGATACGCGAGACCTACGACCGTGCTCGCCGCACCTTGCAAGGAGGTATGTCGCTTGTGGTGTTCCCTGAAGGAGCACGCTCGTTTACAGGACACATGGGTGTCTTCAAGCGTGGTGCATTCATGCTTGCCGACGACATAGAACTGCCCGTAGTGCCACTTACCATCAATGGTTCTTTCGACATAATGCCCCGTCAGCGCGACATGCGTTGGGTGAAATGGCATCCTCTCCGTCTCACTATCCATAAGCCTATCCAACCTATAGGCAAGGGAACTGAGAACATAAAGTATCTTGAGGAGGAGAGCTATAAGGCAGTGATGTCTGGTCTTGTGGATGAATATAAGGGTTTTGTGGAAAATCCCGACCAATAAACTCTACAATAGTCAGATTTATTATTTTTAATACATTAATGCTTTGCTTTTACAATAATCTTAGTACTTTTGCATAAAAGTAGATTATCTTTATTTTTCAACGACAATTATGAATAATAGCGACAGCATAGTAATCATCCCTACCTATAACGAGAAGGAGAACATCGAGAAAATCATACGTGCGGTGTTCGCACTTGAAAAGAAGTTCAACATTCTTGTGATTGACGACGGTAGCCCCGACGGCACAGCCAAGATTGTGCACCGACTCATAGACACGGAGTTCAACAACCGACTCTTTATACTTGAGCGTAGCGGTAAACTCGGACTTGGCACTGCCTACATCACAGGCTTCAAGTGGGCTTTGCAGAACAATTACGACTACATCTTCGAGATGGATGCCGACTTCTCCCACGACCCCAACGACCTTCCGCGCCTCTATTCTGCCTGCCATGACGAGGGTTACGACGTGGCTATTGGCTCGCGCTATGTAAGTGGAGTGAATGTGGTAAACTGGCCTATCGGTCGTGTGCTTATGAGCTACTTCGCCTCTAAATACGTGCGCTTTGTCACAGGCTTCAGTGTACACGACACCACAGCCGGCTTCAAGTGCTACCGACGTTGTGTGCTTGAGTCGATACCTCTCGACCAAGTGCGCTTCAAGGGGTATGGCTTCCAGATTGAGATGAAGTTCACCGCCTATAAGATGGGCTATAAGATTAAGGAAGTGCCAGTGATATTTGTCAACCGTCGCGAGGGTGTGAGCAAGATGAGTGGAGGCATATTCGGCGAAGCCTTCTTTGGCGTTATGCGATTGCGCTGGGATGGATGGTTCCGCAAGTATCCAGTGGCAAAACACTGATTATAGTTATGGAGATAAAGGAAATAAGTAAATTATATGAAGCCCTGCCACAGTGCGGGGCTTTTTTGAAAGCTATTGGCGACAAGTCGGTGAGGCATGTGTTTCTTAAGGGAATGCTTGCCTCATCGGCTTCTGTGTTTTTTGCTGCCGTAGCAGGCAAGAAGAGCAAGAAGGAGCAGCCGCTTACTGCTGTCTTCGTGCTTCAGGATAATGATGAGGCTGGATATTTCTATCACGACCTCACGCAGATACTTGGCACCGACAACGTGCTCTTCTATCCCTCGTCCTATCGTAGGGCTGTGAAGTACGGACAGCGCGACTCTGCCAACGAGATATTGCGCACCGAGGCTCTTAGCCGACTTGCGGCTGTTGAGGGCAAAGGCAAGAGGTCGGATTCATCTGCCAAGAGTCAGCAGGGCGCATATCTGTATGTTGTCACATGTCCTGAGGCATTGAGCGAACTTGTTGTCTCAAAGCGCCGACTCGATGAGCGTACCATAAACATTGCCGTTGGCGACATCGTGAATCTTGCCGACTTGGGTCGCCAATTGCGCGAGTTTGGCTTTAAGGAAGAGGATTATGTGTACGAGCCTGGTCAGTTTGCCATGCGCGGAAGTATTGTCGATGTCTATTCCTATTCGTCTGAGCTGCCTTTCCGCATCGACTTCTTTGGCGACGAGGTAGACACTATACGCACGTTTGAGGTGGCAGACCAGTTGTCGAAGGACCATAAGAAGGACATTCAGATTGTGCCCGAACTGGCTCAGATTGTAGAGGACAAGCAGCCCTTCACGGCTCTCTTGCCCGACGATGCCACGCTTGTGATAAAGGACCGCTTGTATCTCTGCTCCGCAGTAGAGAAGATTTACGACGAGGGCTTCTCGTCGCAGGCTCTTGCATCGCGGCTTGAGGGTGCCACGGAGATGGAACAGGAACAGATAATGCGCGACATGCGCAAGGAGAACAATCTTGTGTCGGGTGTGCGCTTCCGCGAAGAGATATGCAAGTTTCGCTTTGTGGAGTTCGGACCACAGCCTACAGGCACTCCTCAGGCAACCATTGCCTTCAGCATCTCTCCCCAACCGCTCTTCCACAAAAACTTTGAATTGCTCGCCAAGACTCTTGAGGACTATCTCCTGCAAGGCTACAAACTCTATATCCTTGCCGATTCCGAGAAACAGACACGCCGCTTGAAGGAGATATTCGAAAGCGATGAGTTGAAGGCGTTGCGCAATATCCATCACGACAAGTCGCCTAATTCCGAGGCTTTGTCTGTGGCCGATCGTCTGGAGTTTACTCCCGTCGACCATACTCTTCATGAGGGCTTTGCCGACAACGATCTTCGTCTGTGCTTCTTCACCGACCATCAGATCTTCGACCGTTTCCATAAATACAACCTCAAGTCGGATAAGGCCCGCACGGGCAAAATGGCTCTCACCATGAAGGAGTTGCAGGAGATGGAGCCTGGCGACTTCATTGTGCATATCGACTTTGGCATTGGCAAGTTTGGCGGTTTGGTGCGTGTGCCTGTGGGCGACACCTATCAGGAGGTGATACGCATCTACTATCAGCGTGGCGACATAGTGGATGTGAGCATACATTCTTTATATAAGATTTCCAAGTATCGCCGTTCCGACACTGGCGAGCCTCCTCGCCTGAGCACTCTTGGCACCGGAGCTTGGGACCGCCTGAAGGAGCGCACCAAGAAGCGCATAAAGGACATAGCGCGCGACCTCATAAAGCTTTATGCCAAGCGTCGGCATGAGAAGGGATTTGCCTTCACTGCCGATTCTTACTTGCAGCACGAGCTTGAGGCGTCGTTCCTTTACGAGGACACTCCCGACCAGTCGCGTGCCACACAGGATGTTAAGGCGGATATGGAATCGGCTCGACCTATGGACCGTCTTGTGTGTGGCGATGTAGGCTTTGGCAAGACAGAGGTGGCTATACGCGCTGCCTTCAAGGCGGCTACCGATGGCAAGCAGGTGGCTGTGCTTGTGCCTACCACGGTGCTTGCCTTTCAGCACTACAAGACATTCCGCGACCGACTTAAGGATATGCCCGTGCGTGTGGACTATCTCTCGCGTGCCCGCTCGGCTAAGCAGACGCGTGAGGTGCTTGCCGACCTTAAGGAGGGCAAGATCGACATCCTCATTGGTACACATAAACTCTTGGGCAAGTCGGTGGAATGGCACGACCTTGGTTTGCTTGTCATTGACGAGGAGCATAAGTTTGGTGTGGCTACTAAGGAGAAGTTGCGCAAACTGAAGACCAACATCGACACGCTCACCATGTCTGCCACGCCTATTCCCCGCACTTTGCAGTTCTCGCTTATGGGTGCTCGCGACATGAGCATCATCCGCACTCCGCCACCCAACCGCTATCCTGTGCAAACCGACCTTGGTGTGTTCAGTCATGAGATAATAGCCGATGCCATCAACTTCGAGATGTCGCGCAATGGTCAGGTGTACTTCGTCAACAATCGTATTTCCAATCTGCCCGAGATTGCTGCTATGATTCATAAGTATGTGCCCGATGCCCGTGTGGCGATAGGCCACGGACAGATGAGTCCCGAGGAACTTGAGAAGATTATCATTGGGTTTATGGACTACGACTACGACGTGCTGCTCTCCACTACAATCGTGGAGAATGGCATCGACATAAGCAATGCCAACACCATCATCATCAACGATGCCCATAAGTTTGGCTTGTCCGACTTGCATCAGATGCGCGGACGTGTGGGACGTTCCAACCGCAAGGCTTTCTGCTATCTCTTGGCTCCTCCTAAGTCGGCACTCACTCCCGAGGCACGCCGCAGACTTGAGGCATTGGAGAATTTCTCTGAGCTTGGCAGCGGTTTCAATCTTGCCATGCAGGATCTTGACATACGTGGAGCGGGCAATCTGCTTGGGGCAGAGCAGAGCGGATTTATGGAGGACCTTGGCTATGAGACCTATCAGAAAATTCTGAATCAGGCTGTCACTGAGCTTAAGAACGATGAATTCCAGGATGTCTATGCCGAAGAGATTGCCCAGGGTAGGGAAATCTCGGGTGATGAGTTTGTGGAGGACTGCTCAGTTGAGAGCGATCTTGAGATGTACTTCCCCGAATGCTATGTGCCTGGTTCCTCAGAGCGAATGTTGCTCTATCGCGAACTCGACAATATAGAGGACGACCAACAGCTCGATGCCTATCGACAACGGCTTGCCGACCGCTTCGGTCCTTTGCCTCGCGAAGGTGAGGAACTGCTGCAGGTAGTTCCGCTTCGACGCCTTGGCAAACGGCTTGGCTGCGAGAAGATAATCCTTAAGCAGGGTAGGATGCAGATGCAGTTTGTGTCCAATCCCGACTCTGCCTACTATCGCAGTCAGGCGTTCGGACGTGCGCTCAACTATATTGGCACGCACACTCGGCGCTGCAATCTTAAGGAGGTCAACGGCAAACGCTCTATGGTGATAACAGGCATTCCTACAGTGAAAGATGCTGTGGATGTATTGACCGAAATCACGAAAATGCCTTGATTTGTTAAAATAATTAATATAAAGTTGATTGTATTTGGAAATAAAACTATACCTTTGCCCGCTCAAAAGTATTAATTAACATTTATAATCAACTTTATGCAAAGACAAAGATTTATGACAGGCCGCGAGGCTTTGCGCTTCAAGCATTTCACACGCAGAAGCTACGCCCTGTTCAGCTGCATTGGCAGGGAAGTGATTGTCTGCACCCTTAGCGTGGCAACTTTAACCTACGCCAAGGCCGAAGGCATCAGCACCAACCCGGTAAATAATGTAGCTGCGACCGACTCTTTGTATTGTGATGAAGTGAAGCTCGATGAGGTGACAGTCACCTCATCGCGTGCTCCGCTTACAGCATTGCAGTCGGCCAAGATTGTCTCTGTTATCTCACGCGACGATATTCAGCGTGCGGAGGTAGCGAGTGTTAACGATCTCTTGAAGTTAGCCACGGGCGTGGATGTCCGTCAGCGCGGTGGCTTTGGTGTACAGACGGACATTAGCATCAACGGTGGCACGTTCGACCAGATTACTATTCTATTGAATGGTGTGAATATCTCAAGTCCGCAGACTGGTCATAACGCAGCCGATTTCCCAGTTTCTCTTTCTGATATTGAGCGCATAGAGGTTCTCGAGGGTGCTTCGGCACGTGTGTTCGGTTCTTCTGCCTTTAATGGTGCCATCAATATCGTCACTCGTTCCGACAATGAGTCAAATATACGTCTGTCGGCAGAGGGTGGTTCGTTCGGAACATTCGGTGGTGATTTTGGTGTTAATCTTAAGACAGGCAACCTTAGCCAGAAGCTCAGTGGTGGATATACCCAGAGCGATGGTGGCACTGTCAATTCCGACTTCAAGCGTCGTCGTGCCTATTACATGGGTGGCTATACTTCGCGATATGCCGACCTCACATGGCAGGGTGGACTCTCCTCGCAGGATTATGGAGCGTCTACATTCTACAGTGCTAAGTTTAATAACCAGTGGGAGGCCACACGCCGTATTATTGCGTCGGCACAGGCTGACATAAAACCATTGGGCAACGACAATCTCGTTTTCTCTCCCCTGCTATATTGGCATCGTGATGTCGACCATTACCAGCTGACACGTGGCAAGGAGGGTGCCAAGAATGGCGAGAATTACCACCGCACCGATGTTTATGGAGCTTCGCTCAATGCCCATGCTACATGGCTTCTTGGCAAGACAGCCATTGGCTTCGACCTCCGCAAGGAGCACATTATGAGTACTGCTTATGGCGATTTGTTGCCTGAGTCCGACTGGTCTTCAATACATGGCACCAACCGTAAGTACGACCATCGTGGCGACCGCACCAACACGAGTCTCTTCCTTGAGCATAATGTCATTCTTGGTGGATTCACATTGTCGGCTGGTGTGTTGGCCAATCGCAACACTGCTCTTGACAACGACTTCCGTTTCTATCCAGGTGTCGACGTTTCCTATCGT
The DNA here is from genome assembly GCA_934230115.1 of uncultured Prevotella sp. GTDB lineage: Bacteria > Bacteroidota > Bacteroidia > Bacteroidales > Bacteroidaceae > Prevotella. The sequence goes on from CAKQEI010000035.1 coordinate 21,304, forward strand.
CCTAATGATTCTTGGAAGTTCTATGCCTCATGGAACAAGGCTTTGCGTGTGCCCACCTACACCGACCTTTACACCAACAACTCTGTGCAGCAGGGCGACCTTGACCTTAAACCAGAGAAGAACTCAATGTTCAAGATTGGCGCTCGCTTCCGTCATTCGGGTGTTGAGGCTTTGGTTAGCGGCTTCTACTCAAAGGGTACCGACATCATCGACTGGGTGTATACCACTGAGGAGCGCGGCAAATACCACGCTATGAATATCGGTAAACTCGACAACATGGGTTATAATGCCGACCTTACCTTGCACATGCAGGAGATAGTGCCAGGCTCTTTCATCACTCGCGTCAAGCTTGGCTATGCCTATATCCATCAAGACCACTCCACCGCTCGTCCGGTATATGGCTCGCTCTATGCCTTGGAGTATCTTCGTCATAAGGCCACTTTCCAGCTCGACCATAATATATGGAGCCGACTCTCTGCCTCATGGGCTGTGCGTTGGCAGGAGCGTATGAATGGATATACGCCATATACAAAGGTCGACCTTAAGGTGCAATGGACTGCTCCCACATATAATATATATGTAAAGGCAGACAACCTTACCGCCCATCGCTACTACGACCTTGGTGCTGTGCGCCAGCCAGGATTGTGGATAATGGCAGGTGCAAGCTTTATAATTAATTAAAGAATTCTCCATCCCACACCCAGCATCAAGTGCTTGGGGGTATGGAAATTGTTCAGTGTATAACCTATATGCACAAGTGCATGTTTGGTTACATTTACTTTCAGGGCAAGAATTTCGTAGGCTCCGCCAAATTCACCGGTGCCATTCACGAAGTTCTTGCCTATACCAAAGTTTATGTTGAAGTAAGGCATGGCAAATTCAGCGCGTGCCGAAAGCCCTAATGTCATTTGTTTTGTAGCCGACGGTCTGCGGTATTGGTCGTTGGTGTCAGGGTCTATATAGTCAACATCGTAATACAGTTTGGCAGAGCGGTCGTACACTCCGTCAAGCGACACACCAAGCTTCAACCAATGGTTTAACTTGTAAAGAGGGTTGAAGTTGAATCCCATCACCGATGCCTTTCCTTCCAATGCGTAGGGATAACCATCCTCGTAGATGCCACGCTGTCGCCATGCTCCATAGAGTATGATGTCGTAGTTGATGCTATGCTCCGTAGGTGGCAACTGTTCATGTCTATGTGCAAGACGCGATTGCCGGCGGTTTATGTAGTAGGCTGCACCCAATCGCAATGCCACAGTGTTCAGTCCGAGATTGGGAAACTGTGTGTTGCCATTGGAATAGTGGGCTGCGTTTATGCCGAAGTTCAAGTCCACATGTCGCGACAATATCCAGCGCAAGTATAGTTCAAGACCTATGTATGCTGTTACCTTCGAGCCTATCACACGGTTGTCAGGATTTCTCTCCTCGTTGTATGGGTTCCATCCAAAGGCCAGTCCTAAGTTCCACTCGTAATTTAAGGCAAGGCGGTTGCTTAGGCTTGCTATGCGTGCTCCTTGCAGCAGATACACACTCACGGGGTTGCCCAACTGTGGGTTGAAGTCGTTATACGCCACGCCAATACCCTGATATGCGTCACGGTAGATGCGTGCCTGCTCACTCTCTTCGGGAGCCGAGAAGGCATATTTCAAGTGATAGCCCATGTCATGGTTCATGGTTCTCACCTCTGGGTTGTTGCCTTTAAGGAAGTCGTTGGTATGCAGAATAGCTCCTGGTCTGTAGTCAAGTATCAACTGGTGTACATAGTGGCTGGTGGCAGTAGTGGCGGTGTCTGCTTCGTTAGCCTTGCATACTGTTGCCATGAAGACAAGCACTATAATGCTATATATATAATAAGGTGTAAATTTCATTTTCTTCTGTGGTTTATATTTTTCATAGTCCGACCACGACCGTTTCCTTCGTCTTGGTCTATTGACATGCAAATTTACTTAGAATAATGCAATTATTGTCATACTAAGTAATAAAAATCCCTCTATGTGCCATATTGACAGGTGTAGTCTGACAACGTTTGTCAGTATTTTCTTCCAACAGGTGGTTTTGGCACGCCATTTGTATATAATAAGGCGAACGCGGTTCTGAGTTTACGGAATAAGCAAATACGAAGTGTTCTTGGAAGAAGCGTTCATATAGTAATTAACAAATAAGAAATAAAAAATAAAAAAATACAACTATGGGAAAGATTATTGGAATCGACTTAGGTACTACAAACTCTTGTGTTGCCGTTTTTGAGGGCAACGAACCAGTAGTAATCGCCAACAGCGAAGGCAAGCGCACAACTCCTTCTATCGTTGGTTTCGTAAAGGACGGTGAACGTAAGGTAGGCGATCCTGCAAAGCGTCAGGCTATCACCAATCCTAATAACACCGTATATTCTATCAAGCGCTTCATGGGTGAGACCTATGAGCAGTGCTCTAAGGAGGTTACACGTGTTCCGTTCACTGTTGTCAACGAGGGTGGCTATCCACGTGTCGACATCGACGGTCGCAAGTATACTCCGCAGGAAATCTCAGCTATGGTGCTTCAGAAGATGAAGAAGACTGCTGAGGATTATCTCGGTCAGGAGGTTACAGACGCAGTTATCACTGTTCCTGCTTACTTCTCTGATTCACAGCGTCAGGCTACCAAGGAGGCAGGTCAGATTGCAGGTCTCAACGTTCGTCGTATCGTTAACGAGCCTACTGCTGCTGCTCTTGCTTACGGTGTAGACAAGGCTAATAAGGATATGAAGATTGCTGTGTTCGACCTTGGTGGTGGTACATTCGATATCTCAATCCTTGAGTTCGGTGGTGGTGTATTTGAGGTTCTCTCTACCAATGGTGATACTCACCTCGGTGGTGACGACTTCGATCAGGTTATCATCGACTGGCTTGTTAATGGCTTCAAGGCCGACGAGGGCATCGATCTCTCTAAGGATCCAATGGCTATGCAGCGCTTGAAGGAGGCTGCCGAGAAGGCTAAGATCGAGCTTTCAAGCACAACATCTACCGAGATCAACCTTCCGTATATCTCAGCCGAGGGTGGAGTGCCAAAGCACTTGGTTAAGACATTGACCCGTTCACAATTCGAGCAGCTTGCCCACAACCTTATCCAGGCATGTCTTGTTCCTTGTCAGAACGCTATGCGCGACGCTAAGCTCCAGACAAGCGACATCGATGAGGTTATCCTCGTGGGTGGTTCAAGCCGTATACCTGCTGTTCAGACTCTCGTTAAGAACTACTTCGGCAAGGAGCCTTCAAAGGGTGTTAATCCTGATGAGGTTGTAGCCGTAGGTGCTTCTATCCAGGGTGCTATCCTTAACAAGGAGAGCGGTGTAGGCGACATCGTATTGCTCGACGTTACTCCTCTTACTCTCGGTATCGAGACTATGGGTGGTGTAATGACAAAGCTTATCGACGCAAACACAACTATCCCTGCAAAGAAGAGTGAGGTATTCTCAACAGCTGTCGACAACCAGACTGCCGTAACAATTCACGTGCTTCAGGGCGAGCGTCCTATGGCTGCTCAGAACAAGTCTATCGGTCAGTTCAACCTTGAGGGTATTGCTCCAGCTCGTCGTGGTGTTCCTCAGATTGAGGTTACATTCGATATCGATGCCAACGGTATCCTTAATGTTTCTGCCAAGGATAAGGCTACTGGCAAGGAGCAGGCCATCCGCATTGAGGCTTCTTCTGGCTTGAGCAAGGAGGAAATCGACCGCATGAAGGCTGAGGCTGAGCAGAATGCTGCTTCTGACAAGGCTGAGCGCGAGAAGATTGACAAGCTCAATCAGGCTGACTCAATGATCTTCACTACCGAGAACTTCCTTAAGGACAACGGTGATAAGATTCCTGCTGACAAGAAGCCAGGCATCGAGCAGGCTCTCCAGCAGCTTAAGGATGCCCACAAGGCAGCCGATGTTGCAGCTATCGACTCTGCTATTGCCAACCTCAACAATGTTATGCAGGCTGCTTCTGCACAGATGTATCAGGGTGGCGCACAGCCAGGTGCAGGTGCTCAGGCAGGTGCACAGCAGCAGGCTGACAACGCTAAGGGCGATGAGACAATTCAGGATGCTGACTTCGAGGAGGTGAAGTAATCTCCTTTCTGCGTAAAGCAAGAAAAGTTTACAGAGCATCGGCTCTGTGAAATATAAATAATAAAAGGTGTACAACAGGAAACGAATAGTTTTGAGTTGTACACCTTTTTTGTTATTTATCTGTGAGTCTTCTATCATATCATTATAACTTAAATACATCAATCAATATGGATACAATAAAGTCTTATATCAAAACATTGTCTCAGCTAATCACTTTAAAAGAAAGAGACGATGGAAAAAAGAACAAGACAATGGCGTCGCCGTCAGGCTGCGCGAGTATTTAAGGCACGTGTAAAGTATCATGCTGCTGTCACGGGACTGTACACATCTAATGATGGTATCCAAACGTATCGCCCTCTTTGGTCTGATTTAGCCAAGGAGCACTGGGCGCAAGTTTATCGTACCACAGGTACTCCATGTAGTTGCTGGATGTGCCAAGGTGAAAGTTACAATCGCCTGGAGGCAAAACGTGAGATGAGAAGAATCTTGAAAGAGGAGGATGTGTAAGAGAAATCGGCTGGTATTCTATATGGATGAATGCCAGCCGTTTCCTGACTTCGTCATTGCGTCACCCAAAAATCTTTGTCAAAGAGTTTCGCGATTTTTTGATGCCTTGCCATCAACATGGTTTGCGTATAAACCTCCTTGTTCAAAGGTAGCTTAATTTGTATGGTTGTGATTGTCTTTGCCAATGCAAGCACCTTGTCTACGCTCATCTTAATCTCTGAAACTTTCAGCATACGTTCCAATTCTTTCATCTTGCCACCGATTTTCTTAACAACAATAACTCCGATATTACCGGAACGATGTCTTTTCTTTCTGATAAATATAGTTAAAAAACTTTTTTGTTACCCAAAATTAGGTGACGCAAAGATACAAAACATTGTTTATCAGTTAGTTGTAAAATACGCATTTTTTGAGTGACGAAGTCAGGAAGAAGATAAAAATCGGAAAGAGTATTTCCATAAACGCACGATTCAAGGCATCAACACCATAGCCCAAATGAAGGAA
>CAKQEI010000036.1 GCA_934230115.1 uncultured Prevotella sp.
AAAATTGGGATATGGTGTAATGGTAACACTACAGATTCTGGTCCTGTCATTCTTGGTTCGAGTCCGAGTATCCCAACTTTCAACTATAAGAGGTGAAGTTTTTAGCTCCACCTCTTTTTGTTATACATGAAATTCTTCTCATACCAAATCTATTGAACCGGTCACAAATTATGACCTTAAACGTATCATTGTTTATATTGCTTACAGAGGTAATGCTTTTATCTGTAATAGCAATATTTATAAAATGGGAACATCAGATAAACCTACTAAAAAAACAAGTTCGGTAGGAAAAATGTTGAGTTACGGCAAAAGTTCGGTAGGAAAAGTGTAGTATCATGGCGAAAGTTCGGTAGGAAAAGTGTAGTATTATGGCGAAAGTTCGGTAGGAAAAGTGTAACTTTGCACAAAATGTACAAAGTATCATGGCATGATATGGTCGTTTCAAGGCATGATACGGTCGTTTCAAGGCATGATACGGTTATTTCAAATTAGAACTATAAAAAGACAAGCAAACAGACAAACGCATTGCGAGGTGTTTCGCAGATTGGACGAGGAAATAGAGAGTAATCAATACGCAACATTTCAAGAATATATAAATCAAAGTAAGCAATGAAAAGAATTTGTATGTTTCTGTTGACAATGCTCAGCATCGTTTCTTTTACAGGTTGTGATAAGACTGACGAACCTAACGGACCGGTTATTGACTATGACAATCTGTTTGATAAGACTTATACTATTAACGACGATGGCTGCTGTGTGCTCGAAAGTTGCGAGCCAACAAGAGATACAGTTATTGAGGATGAGGTAAAAGGGTATGGTTGGAAAGTCATAGGCATGTATAAAGTGCAAGGTAACGGCAGACTTTCACAAACAAACTACCTCTATACAGGCAATGGCGGTGGATATATAGATTATTGGTTTGAGTCGGACGGTCATCTGATAGGTTTTCTGCATGGTGATGCCTATGGTAAGTTCTATATGTACACCTTGCAGAAACTGGGCAATGCCACCGTTGAGCATGATAATCTGAAACCATTCTACGGCATGGTGGTTTATCAGCGCATGACGGACAACGAACTTGCGGAGACAAAGAAGGCGTACGATTATGATGCAAACATAGATCTTACTCTAAGCTCAAAGTTACATGACAAATATTGAAGTAGTAGGCTATGGCTCGCCATAGCCTACATTATTATAGCTTAGTCAAATCAAAAGGCGTGTTATTGTATAGCTCATGACTACTTCTTTTGATACACACGCACATAATCCACTTGATACTTTATTTTCTATTTCATGTACTCGTATATGAAAATAGGAAAAGAATTTAATACCGCAACACTTCTATTCGGATTAACATGGAGCAAGATTTGCCTTTCGAATATTGACAACTGATTGATGAGAGACTTATCTGTTGGCATCGTATTTACACCAGTTATTAGCTGGTTAGCTTTACAGACATTCATCTGCTTCAGATACTGCCAGTTGTCTTTCACCCTTATGTACTTTTCCTTAGTCGGTATTTCACCGTCTTTGAATAGAATATGGTCGAGACTGTTATAAGCCGAAAAATCACGAGCCAGACGTTTAAAGTCCTTACATTCGTCTCTGCTTACTACATATTTTGCATAATCGATGTCAGGAAGTTCCTTTGTATAGCGGATAGACTCAATCATTGGATAGTTGATGTAAAGTTTGCCATTTTCTGTTTCATCAGAAAATAATGACAACATCTTTTCTAATCTTTTATTGATTTCTTCAAGCGAAATATGTGAGTTTTGGAAATCATAATCGAAAAAGAGGAATATTTCCGAAATGTCTGAACTTCTTATGCCGTTCAATATCGAGTCACCTCTTGCAGCCAGGCGTTCTCGCATGACAGAAACAATATCCCCATCGCCATCATACTCCATTATTTCATTGTATAGATCATAGATGTTATTCCCGAAAGAACAAATGATGTTATCATTCTCCTTCGGGAAATAGAGTCTTTCCATTGTCCTATACAGACGAGGCTCACGCTCATCACCTTCAAATATAAATAGAATCATAATCCAAAAGTTCCGCCTCTATATAACTTCTCCAAATTATGAGCAAAACGGAGTTCCTTGTCCGTTAGGTCACAAATTGCCTTTATTTCATTGTTTCTAAGAATAAAGAAACAGTCAGGACGTAGCAAGTCATTTGAAAGAAGGAATGTGTCGTGGGTAGTTACGAACACCTGGTTAGTTCCTTCAAACAATCGCTTACAAATCTTATAGGAAAGTTCATGATGGTAGAAAGCATCAAACTCATCGATGAATACGAAAGAAGCGTTATCCATCTCCTTTAGCCAGTAATACTGCAATTCCAGATTCCTTGTGCCTGTGGATGCAACCCATTGGAACGGAATTCTCACACCACTCATTATGCAGAAGAGTGTATTGTCACCCTGCATATTAGGTGCAAACTCATACTCCTGACCACTTACTTCTTTCAAATAAACAGCAAAGTCGTTTGCGAGATTATTCTTCACGATATACTCCTCCACGTTGCTGCCACCCTCCTTCAAGCCAATGAATTCACGATAATCAAGACTTCTGAAGAACAGCATATTCTCTACGAAATCGCGGAGTTGCAGCAAGGCATGATTTTTAGGAAGTGGCACAGAACCTAACAGATAGTTGACAATAGAAATGTTGTTGGCACTATCTTTAAGATTCTGAATTGCAACGGCGGTCAAGCCGAATTCCTCAGAAATCATCAATTCGCCTCTGTCTTTAACGAGAACCTCTTTGTTGTCAATAGTCAGCTTCTCGCTCATAATTTCACCTTTAAGTTCCGATGCCACTTTGCTATATCTATATACTACAACATGATTGTCGAAATTGAATGTATAATCAAACTCTACGGGTTCGTTATGGCATGATGCACAAGCATAGTTCAGATAGTAATCAGGCTTCTTCCACTTGTGAGAGAGGTGATTTGCGATGTCAAATATTGCCAATCCTAAGTTAGACTTACCAGCACCATTCGGTCCATAAATTATACCATTCTTTACGATACCATTACGAATAGCACCATTGTTGAATGTATAATTACTCGGATGAGACAAGTCCCATTCGATACGATTCATAAACCCTCTATAGTTCTTAACTGCGAATTTCGTTAACATAACAATATTAATTAGTGAACATTTCGCCTACAAAGATACAAAAACATAATATATCCGTAAATAAACTACGGCAATTATTATTTCATATGGCAATTATTTAACAATTCGCATTGGTTTAGAACGACTCAGCGTCTAAAAAATACGTTGAAAAAGTAGTAGGAGGGTGTATCAAAACTCTCTTATTCTTAAATCGAGTAGGAGGTAAACACTAATTATAGGTTGTTTATCTCCTATTTTCGTGTTTACCGTCCTCTCACACCACCGTACATGCGGTTCCGCATACGGCGGTTCCTATTTTTGGGTGCCATTCAAGATATGAACCCATCAGCGTTGGATAGCCTGCTTGGTGCAGTTTCTGTGATGAAGCCGCAAGGTGCATTATCGGTGAGCCACTTACCCTCCAATATCCCTTAACATACCCCCAACTTCTTGCATTATATTTGTTGATGCCACATCGGATAAGGTTATTTATCCTTGTCTTCGGGAGTTTCCAAGCTTTCCATATACACATGCGTATTCTACGTCTTAACCATTCGTCTGTTACAAACAAGAGACGCTTCATGTTGGCAAGGTGATAATAACCGACCCACCCTCTTATATATTCTTTCAGCTTTTGCTTCCTCTTGGTGTACCCCCATCCATTGCTGCGACTTGTCAGTTCTTTTAGCTTTGACTTCATCTTGGCTTTGGATTTTGGGTGTACCGTGAGTTGGCATTTGCCTTTCATCACATAAAAGGAGTAGCCGAGGTATTTCACTCCACATACATACGACACTACAGTCTTTTCCTTGTTAACCTAAAATCCGCAACCTGTAATATTTTTGATATTTGAGGTTGCGGATACCTCTCTAAAACGACTAGTTTTCGTAAAGAATCCTTATGGTGCAGTCGAAAGAGACAAAATCCCCTTACCCCATGATGCGACTTGAGGCAATACGCAAAAGGCCACGAAGATTTGAGGCTACCCAAAATCAAATTTGAAGGCCATCATGTATGCATCATTGCTTGTGTATATGTTCAGTATGTGCTGTCTTGCAGTCTTAACCCATTTTGCAGGGACAGAAACATACTTGAATACAAAAGTTTTGATTCTGCTTGTGCGTTTAAGTCCAAAGCTCTTCATGTTTGCGTCAGATATGAGGTGTCTGTAAAAGTTTCGAATCAAAGCTGTCAGAAGCAGGAACACCGTGTTTTCCGCCATGAACGATTTTGGCAGACGGTTCCAGCCAAAGCCGTTGTTCATGTCGTCCAATATACGCTCAGTACCGCCACGCTTGTTGTAATACTCCACGATGTCACGGTCTGTCGAAGTATAGTCATTTGTCAGTATGCATCTGTATGTATATTCCCCTTCCCACAGGTCGAGTTCCTTATTGATGCTTCTTTGCCGCTGTATGACAAGGTGGTACGCTTTGCCGGCCCATTTCTCTGCAATGATGGAGCATATCTCAAACTCGTGACCATTTATGTATTCGGTTTTCCATCCGCGCAAGGCAAAGATGTCATCATATAATGACGCACATCTGTTGGCACGGATATAAAAATGTCGGCAGTGTTTCTCCACCATTTCCACTATAGCCTCAGAGCATGAGCCACAATCCATCCTCGCACGGTGTATATGTATTCCGGCATTCTCCAAACGCTCAAAAATACGTTTTAGAGTGTCTTCCTGATGGAAACGGACATTGGTATTGCCGTCGCGGTTCTCTATCCCGACGATGACATCGCCGACCGTTGCTATTCCTGGACTGTAACCAGTGAACTTTTTGTAGGTCATTTTTGCGTCAAATTTCTCCGTCTCAATGAACTGGTGGTCAAAATCAAAGTCATATTCATTGTCTGGCAGCAACTGTCCAGTTGCCAGCAATGCATTGACAAGCAGATTGTTAAGGTCGGAGGCTACGTTGAAGTCGTAGCTTTTGCCCGAATCAGACCTGTAGGTCAGATTCGGTGTGGTCAATTCACGAATGGCCCTAAGTATTGTGTCTGCGCTGCATGTACGGAGGTGTGGGTGTAAGCAAAGTGCTTCCATAAGGTGTGAGGTCACGTCTTCGACACATGACCCTCCACAGAAATATACGCACATCAGAGAACGGATTATCTCGCTATGTTGATAGCCATACACTTTGCTACGCAAACCTAAAGTGGAGTCTATTGTACGAGACAACATCCTGTCAAATTTCTCCATAATTGGAAATATACCACCAAAAGATGTGAGTTTCTCGGATTTTATTTGTATTTTTGCTATGCCTAATGAGGTTTTATTTGATTATTTTTTGCAACACTAAGTTAAGTGAATCCTCTGACATGGCAAAATCCTGGGCAACTTTTTGTTGCTCAGGATGTTATAAAAGTTAATATTTATAGTGTTGCGGAATTAAGGATGAACAAGAGAACGTTATCTTTTTGGGGGATGGTTGCGGCTTTTGCTGCAACCGTTTCTGCACAGACGCTGGATTTTACAGCGATGAAGAATGAAATCAATGAGAAATCATTGCCGTTGGTTAATGTTACTGTAGAGATCGACAAAGTGAACAAGCCTGAGTATACTCCGGCAAAGATAGAGATTGTCGACCCACAAAAACGTACTGACGGAAATGTGGAGACAACATTCAACTGCAAGGTGAAGTATCGTGGTGCCTCGTCCCTGCGCTACGATAAAAAATCATTTGCCGTAAAGCTTCTCAATGAAAAGGGCAAGAGCTTGGATGCACCTGTTTTGGGCATTCGTAAGGACGACGCATGGATACTCGATGCAATGGCTGTCGACCGTTTGCGCATGCGCAACAGATTGAACTTTGATGTATGGAATGCCATGTCGTCAACTCCTTATGCCACAGACACCGACAACCGCAACGGAACAAAGGGATATTTTGTGGAATTGTTTATCAATGGCGAGTATCACGGACTTTATTGCATGACCGACAAGGTGAACCGCAAGTTGCTCGGCGTGAAGAAGCCTGACGACAAGGACAAGGCGAATGTGAAGATAAATGGTGTAGTCTACAAATGTGAGAGTTGGGGTGAGTCGGCTATCCTTCGTGGATATGACGAGCAAAGCATGGACGGAGAATTATGGAACAATTGGTCGCTCGACTATCCTGATGATTATCCCTGTGCCGACAGCTATATGCCGCTTAAGAATTTCATCGACTATTGTGCCTATTCCTCGGATGAAGAATTTGCTGATGGTGTAGATAAGAGATTCTATTTGCAGAACATCATCGACTATCACGTGTTTTTGCTTTCGCAGGGACTTCGCGACAACAACATGAAGAATACTTTCCTCAGCATTGTCGACAAGAACAAGAGCGATTGTATGATGCTTACTCCTTGGGATCTTGATTGCTCGCTTGGCGGAAATTGGGACGGACAATACTATAACAATCTTGCCGCCAACAACGAAGTAATTGAAAACAAACTCTACAATCGTCTGTGGAATGATAATGTAGCTGATTACCGCAATCGTGTGGCCGACACTTGGCGCAAGTGGGGCAAGGATGGTATTCTGTCGAAGACGGGATTTAATGAATGTGTGGATAATTATGTTGAGGCTCTGACTGTGTCGGGTGCTTGGCAGCGCGAGTATGCCAAGTGGAACGGCAATCCCGTGGAGCTGAAGCGCGACCTTGATGAAGAGGCTGGCTATGTGAAGGACTGGTACAGCCGCAACTATGACAACCTGGGGAAAACCGTGTTTTATAATCTCGGCACCACAGGCATCGCCAACATCGTTGTAGATGAAAACAAGAAAACAGATGTTGGCGACAACACATTCTATAATATAATGGGACAGAAGGTTGGCAACGGCTATCATGGCATTGTTGTTGTGAAAGGAAAGAAGCAACTTATGCTGAAGCGATAGAATTGCACAGTCAATATTTTTTCAGAAATTAGCTTAGTCAATACGCTCCCACAACAGTCCAATTGTCGATAATTTGGAACATACGCGACAAGGCTTTCTTGTAATCCTCAGGATAGATGATGGAATATACGAAGAGAGTCTTGCCGCTTTTTATGTATTTGGCGTAGCGGCTGTAGCCGTCGGCGGGATGTCCGTTTTCGTAGGCAAGGCTGGAGATGGTGAACGAGTTGGCTCGTGAGCTGTCGCTAATACTCTTGGTTTGGGAGAAAGGGAATTTTGGGGTGGCATGCAGCTGCTTGGCGAGAGTTTGGGCACACTCGTCCAGATTGTTGCTTGGTGCGACGGCAACATAGCTTTCAAGTACGATGCTTTTATTTACGTCGTAGCGTAGGTGAACGTAGCCATTGCTGTCGTTGGATGCCGAGTCGTCCTTTTGAAAGAAGCATGGATACTTGATTTTGTAGCCATATATAGGGTTGCGGTATTCTGAGAGATAGGCTACGTTGAGGTGGTTACGGAAAATCTCTGCAGGAGTGATATGGTCGTGGCTGCTGAAGATGCCAACGGCAATCTGAATAATAAACAGAACGAGTAGGGCGATAATAAAAAATTTCTTCATAACTTTGCTGGATTTGGTTTTTGTTGGAGCAAAGTTATGAAGAATATGTTTCAAGTGTATTTATTTTGTCTGACATTTGTCTGACATTCATCTGTTTGAACATGCAAAATTACTCATTTTTTTCGTAACTTTGCCTGCAGTCAAAGATACTTTTGCCTACGGGCAAAGATGCTTTTGCTTGCAGTCAAAAATGCTTTTGCTTGCAAAAAAACGCTTTTGGGGTCGAGCGAGAAACCGCTCGACCTCCTACCCTCTCAACCATAGCTATTCTAACTCCTTCTGCTACGGAAGAACTCTGTCATTAGAGAGCGGCATTCCTCCTCGAGCACTCCTTGCGTGACTGTGCATTTAGGATGCAACGCCTTAGGAGCGTATACCATAAAGCCACGCTTCTCATCGGCAGCACCAAACACCACACGACGTATCTGCGACCATCCTATCGCTCCGGCACACATGATGCAAGGCTCTACCGTGACATAGAGGGTGCAATCAGTAAGGTATTTGCCACCAAGCTGGTTGGCTGCCATCGTTATAGCCTGCATCTCGGCATGTGCCGTTACGTCGCCAAGTGTCTCTGTAAGGTTATGGGCACGAGCTATTATACGGTCGGCAGCCACAATTACTGCTCCTACCGGTATCTCGCCTGCATCGCGTGCAGCTTCAGCCTCATCGAGAGCACGACGCATGAACTGCTCATCCTTCTTTAGTTGTTCTTCTTTCTTGTCCATATTGCACTGTGATTTTTTACTTTGATAATTTAGCTGCAAAGTTACTACTATTACACCAATTTTACGTACCTTTGTCAGAAACAATATTAAAAATCATAACCTATGGCACTTCATAACGAACTTGGCAAATGGGGCGAAGAATACGCCGTTGGCTATCTACGCGACAAAGGATACGAGATAATACAGCAAGACTGGCGCATAGGACATCGCGACATCGACATCATAGCACGCACTCCTGACAGAACAACAGTGGTGTTTGTGGAGGTTAAAACACGCACGTCGGACATCATCACTAAGCCTGAGGATGCCATCGACATACGTAAGATACGCAACATTGGCATTGCTGCCAATGCCTACGTAAAAGAACAATACATCACGGACATGCTGCGCTTTGACATTATAACCATTGTTGGCAACTGCGACGACAACGCTCAACTGGAACACACAAAAGACGCTTTCAACCCGTGCATGGCTTATAGATAAAAAGAAGAACTATGAATATTGAACTGATACGATTAAAAGAGACTGCCTCAACCAACGATTATCTGCGCTCAATAGCCACTCCATCAATAGATGAAATGACTGTGGTAGCTGCCGACCATCAAACTGCAGGACGCGGACAAGGATGCAACAAATGGGAAAGTGAGGCTGAGAAGAACTTACTCTTCTCCATACTCACAAGTCCTACATCTGTGGCTGCCGACCGACAGTTTGTGCTGTCAATGGCTGGAGCACTCGCACTTAAAGCCACTCTTGACCGTTATTGTGAGGGGATTAGCCTGAAATGGCCTAATGACATTTATTGTCACGACCGCAAGATAAGCGGCACATTGATAGAGACTTCGCTACAAGGCAAGATGATAAAGCGCTGCATTTATGGCACCGGGCTTAACGTAAATCAAAGGGAGTTTCATAGCGATGCGCCAAATCCTGTGTCGCTATATAATATAATAGGTGTCGAGACTCCTCTTGAAGGGATTCTCGACACCATACTAAGTGAGTTTCAGATGTACTATCAGCTTGCCGTTAACGGTTGCCACGACTGTATAGTGGAGAGCTACAATGCTGCCCTATACCGTCGCCAGGGAATGTATCCTTATCAGGACACTGCCACTGGAGAAACCTTCACCGCACGCATAGAGCATGTAGGCACCGACGGATTGCTCAACCTCATCGACAGCCATGACCAAAGGCGCACATACTCGCTAAAGGAGGTGAAATTCATTAGTTGTGGACAAGTGTGCCGATAGGCTCACCGTCCATCACCTTCTTGAGATTGCCCACAACATCCATGTTGAACACATAGATAGGCAGGTTGTTCTCCTTGCACATGGTGGTGGCTGTGAGGTCCATCACCTTCAATCCGCGAGTGTAAATCTCGTCGTAGGTGATATCGCTGAACTTTGTGGCTGTAGGATCCTTCTCTGGGTCGGCAGTGTAGATACCGTCAACACGGGTGCCCTTGAGCATTACGTCAGCCTCAATCTCTATGCCGCGCAATGAAGAACCAGTGTCGGTGGTGAAGTAAGGAGAGCCTGTGCCGGCAGAGAAGATGCACACGTAGCCAGCCTCCATTGCCTCGATAGCCTTCCACTTAGAGTAGAACTCGCCTATAGGCTCCATGCGGATGGCTGTGAGAACCTTGGTCTTAACGCCAATGGCTCCGAGTGCCGAACTGAGTGCAAGCGAATTGATGACTGTGGCACACATGCCCATCTGGTCGCCCTTAACACGGTCGAAACCCTTTGAAGCTCCGCTCAAGCCACGGAAGATATTGCCACCGCCAATAACGATGCCTATCTGCACTCCCATCTCATGCACTTCCTTAATCTGCTGCGCATACTCGCCCAAGCGCACCGGGTCGATGCCGAAGCTCTGGCTGCCCATAAGGCTCTCGCCGCTGAGCTTCAATAGAATTCTGTTGAACTTGCTCATTGTTTTTTCTTATAATATGATTATTTTCTTGTTTATTTTGCCCCAAGCGCAGACTGCATTAATGACCACCACGCAGAAGCCAAAGGCAAAGGTACTGTAAATTTCTGACAGTAGGAAACATGCTGTCACAATAATTCAGACAAAACATAGTTATATATATGTATCACACATTATTTAATATATTCACATGCAAGATATGACACGAACAATCATTTATATACTTTCCATATTCTTCGGATGCCTGCTCACGAAGAATGCACACGCCGAACAGATTGGAACATGGCGACTGTACCAAAGCTTCAATAATATAACAGAGATTTCTCCTGCCGGCAACATGTGCTTCGCACTTGCATCGGGCAGTCTATTTGCCTACAATACGACTACAAGCGAAACGAGCACGTATGACAAAACCAACACGCTAAGCGACAACAACATTACGCACATCAGATGGTCGGCTACGACCAAACGGCTTGTCATAACCTACGAGAACAGCAACATCGACTTGCTTAATACAAATGGCTCGGTGGTGAATGTGGCTGACCTATACCTTAAGTCTACCACCAAAGACAAGACCATAAACCACATCTACTGCGACGGCAACTATGCTTATCTGTCGTTGGGCTTAGGTGTGATGAAGCTCGACATACGCCGTGGTGTGATTGCCGACACTTATCAGCTCGACTTCAACATTGCCTACTCCTACACCAAGGATGGCTACATATATGCAGCATCAAAGGAGAAGGGAATGTTTCGCGGAAAACTCTCAGACAACTTGCTCGACAAGAACTCTTGGCAACGCACTGGCGACTACACTGCATTGAAGGACAACCGACTCAACGTGCAAGACGTAACTACCAAACTGTGGTGGACAAAGAACAGCGATGGCAAACTGACATACTACTCGGTTGACAATGAGGGCAAAAAAGAGTATAAGACAGAGGGTGTATTGCCTGAGGGTCCTGCGTCCAACCGTTTCTATAAACTCTATATGCATGGGGGAAAACTGTATAGTGTGGCTGGATTCTTTTCACAAGAGAAAGACTGCAACTATCCAGGCGAAGTGCATGTATGGGACGGGAATGTATGGACTGAATTTGAACAACCTACAAAGAAGACACTTGGACATAAATACACCGATCATCTATGCCTTGATTTCGACCCTACACACGAAGGACATGTTATGGTAGGTTCAAAAAGCGGTTTATACGAATTCCAAGACGGTAAATTAGTAAGACAGTTTTATAGAAAGAACAGTGTTCTGGAATCGGGTCCGACAGTTAACAGCGATAACTATACTATAGTAGCGGCACTAAAATATATGGACAACGGCGACCTTTGGGTACTCAACAGTATGGCTACTAATCCTATATGGAAATTCTCACAAAATGGAGACAAATGGACATCGATGCCACACAGCGACATAAAAGACGATGACAAGTATAATCTTTCTGGACTGTCAATAAGCAGATCATATAATAATGTAATGTGGTTTGTTAATAACTATTGGGAGAAAAACATAGTTTACGCCTACGATTATGCCAATGATAAATATGTGACTTATGGTCCGACATTCACCAACGAGGACGGAGATGAGTTGAAACCTATTTTCATTTACAATCTCACCGAAGACCTTAAGGGAAACTTGTGGATTGCATCCTCGAGTGGACCTTTCTACATTACTGTGGCTGACGCATTGGCTGGCAACGCCAACTTCGTGCAGCATAAAGTGCCACGCAATGACGGCACAAATCTTGCCGACTATCTACTTGCCAACGTACGCACAAGATGTATAGCAGTAGACGGAGCCAACCGCAAATGGATGGGAACAGAAAATGGCGTGTTCTTGATAAGTGATGACTGCAACACACAGTTGCAACATTTCACCACAGACAACTCGCCAATTCTGTCTAACACTATATATGATGTGTATGTCGACCAGAACTCTAACACAGTATATTTTGCTACCGACAAAGGACTGTGTTCATACGCAAGCGATGCCACTCAGCCTGCTGACGAGATGAACAAAGACAATGTATACGCCTATCCTAACCCCGTAACTCCAGAATATACCGGCAAAATAACAATTGTGGGACTAAGCTTCAACTCCGATGTGAAGATTGTCACAAGCAATGGCACACTCGTAAATCAAGGACGAAGCACCGGTGGATCATACCAATGGGACGGACATGACCTTAAAGGCAAACGTGTAGCAAGCGGTATATACATGGTTGAAGCAGCTACAGAGAATGGAGAAAGGGGGACCGTATGTAAAATAGCAGTAGTGAATTAAGATGGAACAAGGAAGTAATAACATGCCAAAAGAACGTCAACACTGGATTGACAGCATGAGAGGTATGTGCATGGCTGCTATCATGCTTGACCATACGGAAATATACTACACCGGAAGTAATATTATCAACTATAATATGTATGTAACAGACGCACTGTATCTTTTCTTTTTCATATCGGGTTATCTCCTATATAAAAAGAACATGAAGGTTTGCATACGGAAAAAGTTGGATAGCATACTGATGACATTGGTTATGCCTTACTTCATATTCACAACCATAATGGCCATACCTAAAGCAATGGCACATGGTAACGTCATCAACTTTTACGACATCTTTATAAATATCGTAACTGGTCAGGCTTCATGGTTTGTTGCAGCTCTTGCTGTATCTGAATTTTTCTTTATTACAGCCTTGAGAATATGTCGGGAAAAAACATTACCATTAACAATGGTATGTATTTTGGCTTTATTGGCAGCAGCAATGCTTGCCAATATAAGACCAAGTTACTTTTGGCAGATTGACAACGCACTGCTTGCCATGCCCTTACTACTTTTAGGATATATGTACCACAAATATGAATACGGCATACTGTATAGCGTACCTATACTTGTCTTTGCCACATTATTACTTGTAGCAGTAAAGACATATGTGGCAAACAATGGTGTCAACTTGGTTATCTGGCACATAGACATATCCAACTACCTTGTATTTGTAATCAATGTCATTGCTGGAAGTCTTACAATAACCAGCATATTCAAACGCCTACCAAAATGCAAATGGTTAGAATGGATTGGCAGACATACTATTGTATACTATTTTTTGTGTGGAGGTATACCCTTAGTTGTATGTGGTATGTTCAACCGTTTTGGAGTTACATATCAAGACAATTACCTCACCATAATAGTCGTTTATGCAACAGTGTGCCTATTATCAACGTTCTTGGTGGCATTGATATACAAATACATACCTTTTGTCACCGGCAGATATTAAGCAATCCTAACGCAAGGACGCATAATACCCAAGTTTGTAGAGCTTGAGCATAAAGAGTTTGGGGCGATTGCCTGAAAGCAGACATCGCTCCAACTGCCCAAACAAACGATGCATACAACGCACACTCCACAACATATTCCAACTGTCAATGTGATTGACCGCACTGAGCAAGGGTGAATAACCCTGCAATTCTGAAGCGATGGCATGAAGGGTGTTAAGGGCTTCTTCAAGCTTTTCTATATAGCGAAGGTTGCTCTCGAATGATGTATAGGCCACAGGATTGTCTATGTGGAGCACCTTAACGCCTGCCTTTTCAAGACTCTTGCCAAGCATGACATCCTCATAACCATAGCCAATTATACGCTCGTCGTAGGGCACTTGCTGCAACACAGAGCGACGAAGCATAATATTTGTAGTACGAAACGACTGATAGGGACTGCGTCTACGCGACTCCACATCATGATTGCGCTCCTCATACTTCTCGTATCTGAAACGCAAACTCTCAAGATAGAGTTCCTGCTCACGGTCGCCGCCTTTCACAACAACACCACCACACACTGCACCACAACCTGAAACATCGGTGTGGACATAGTTGCTGATGAAATTATTGCTAACTGGCTGCAACCTTACGTCAACCATCAGACACCACTCATACTTGCCCTGACGCAACATAGCATTGCGCATTGCGGCACGGCAAGTGTGATGCGGTTCTGCCACATAACGGCAGCCTGAAAGCTGAGAGAGTCGCTTATTAGCCTCAATGCAACGACTATCAGTACTACCATCGTCGTAGACCACGACTTCATATTCAAGACCTTTCACTTTCTGTGCCTCACGAACAAGCGAGTTCACCAAAAGCGAGGCATCGTCATTATAAACGGGAATGAGTATTGAGAGTTTGTCTATCATATTTTATTCATAGGTTATACTATTTATAATAACGCTATAAACAGTCTTTATATTGCCATATTAAACAATTATTATATATTATTCTATAGTTCTGTTTGCCCATTCCAAAAATAGATAGTAAATTTGTTAAAAAAATAACCTAACAACTCGAATGATACCCAAAATAATACACTACTGTTGGCTTAGCAACGATGCTGTGCCGGCTAACTTACAAGCGTGCATGGACTCTTGGAGGAAAAAACTTCCTGACTATGAGTTTATGCTATGGAACTTCGACCGATTCCCAAAAGAGAAATCAAAATGGGTGATGCAGGCTTTTGACAACCATAAATATGCTTTCGCCGCCGACTATATACGTCTATATGCCCTATACAACTATGGAGGCATATACCTTGACATGGATGTGGAGGTTCTGAAGACATTCAATCCTCTTTTGCAATTACACACCATGTTGTGCTGGCAGAAAGGAGCCGACGGACTTGAAGTAGCTACATTCGGCACGGAGAAAGGAGCTAAATGGATAGGCGACTGCCTTGAGTATTACAATGGGCGAGATTTTATACAGCCTGACGGAACACTCTCTACCACCCCGCTTCCTAACATTGTAGAGGACACACTGCGCCAAAAGGGTTATCACTTTACTGATTGCCATTCCATATCAGAGGCAAAAGCTGTAGAAAGCAACAACGACACGCACACACTGCCTGTTCTTGATGACTGTTTCTTCAGCCCACGCTCCTACAATGACGCCAAGATGCATATTACCAAGGACACCTACTCCATTCATCATTTTGCAGGTACATGGCTGCCTTGGTATAGCAGAATGAAACGCAACATATACAACTCACTCGGACTGAAAAACCAAAATCCAATAAAAACGCTAAAGGAGTTTTTAAGAAGAATTGTATTCCGCAATAAATGAAAGAGACACACACAGCTGTTACAGCGAGCGATAAAGACGCTCATAAGCCTCAGCCACATGACGGTAGTCATGATACTTACGAACAAACTCTATACTCTCGCGCGACATTCGTGCGAGAGTATTCTCTATGAAGAATGCACGTTCTATGATCTTCTCATTTTCCGAATCCGACAGTTCTGGACTGACATTGATTATAGGACGCAACTGTTGCTCACCTATGAAATCATAATAATCCTCCTCACCTCCACCTATAACTACCGTGCCGCAAGCCATTGCCGCCAAAGAATTCATTGATGGTGTGTAACTGTAGAACTGATCGACAAGCACGTCGGCAGCATTAAGCATACGCAGGTATTCATCATAAGGAACACCCTCAACATAGTTTATTTCTATTCTGCCAGGATGACGACGAGCCACAGCCTCAACAAAAGACGCTATGCGCATTGCTCCCTTAAGATACTCGCGGTGGGGCTGTAGACCCACAAGAACCTTTATAGCCTTTGTGCTTGTTTTATTTTCGGTCTCTATACTTTCAACTGGTATCTCCATGGGAAGCGGTATATAATGCAGGCGGTTGTGAAAATCTTTAGTGTCATAACACAAATAATACTCATAGAGACATGCCACAAGAGCATCAGCCCCATACGAAACAGTGTGCCAACAAGACTTATATTGGCTACGCATGTGCTCGGCTATACGCTGACGGTTGGCTTCCACGTTCTGTTCACGGCCATTCCAATAAGTGTCAGAATAGGTGGGCACACCATGCGACTGCATAAGAAAGAGTTGCGGATCATCCGAGAAGCACCCCTTTACCACACGTCGGTTTAGTAGACGCAGAAGTAGAAAAAGCCAACGGTTCCATCGGGCCTTTAGAGGAATGAACGTATAGCCACTAAGTTGAACTATGTCGTTGCCGCATAATTGCGGCAAAGACTTGAGCAAGCTCCATAATACCCACAATCCGCCTAACTTACCCCAACGCTCAGGACGACGCAAGTCTATGTCGCGAGGAGAATTGTGCCAGCCATTACCATCGGACACTATCAACACTTTATGTCCAAGCTCCTCCAGACCACGCTTCAGTGTGTTGTGCAGATAACTACACTCGCCAACAAACAATATCTTCATACACTCTTTTTTCTACTTATTCTATTTAATCAGTCTCTTGCCATACTAACATTCATGCCACTTGCACCATAGCATATACCCTTGGAAATTATTCTCACGAATGAGACGCTCTATATTACGTAGCCTTATGTCAGATGTATGCCATTTGCCAAGCCTTACGGCTATCAGATCACGCTGCACAACAAACACGGCACGTGCCACTTCCTCTGGCAACCCCATCACACACCATGTGTTCATGAACATCTGATGAAGCATCATGTCGTATTGTCTTTGGTCGAAAGCAATGCCTAAGTTCTCGCGGTCGCGGAGCAAGCCAAGGGTTATATAGAGATTGTCAATGGCCTTTGGCTTGCCTGCAAAGCTGTGGCTTATGCTATTGCGACGCATCCTATAGCCGAAAACAAGTGGGGCAACACTTGCTATACGCTTGCACATGGGTTCGAGTATCATGCAATAAATGGTGTCCTCAAACCAATAGCCAAGCGGAAACTCCACATTACTGAACAGACTACGGCTTATCAGCTTGCCACATACAAAGCCATTAGTATGTCGAGTGTCGTCGCTTTCCGGAAGTAGATTGTCATGCTGAATCATGTCGTACAGAGACGCCAATCCTGGTATTGCAGAGAAATCGCCATCCCTGTCGGCAAAACGACGGAAACCACCATCCACCATGTCGGCTCCTGTTTTCTCAGCCATACGCATCAGACAATCAATAGCTCCAGGCATAAGCACATCATCAGAATCTACAAACATAAGATAACGCCCATGTGCCTGACGTATGCCAGCATTGCGCGCTCCAGAAAATCCTTTATTTGACTGGTCTATTACTCTCACGTTGGGCAAATGCTCGTATTTTGCTATCAAGCTGCGTGTGGAGTCGGTAGAGCCATCGTTGACAATTGTCACAAAGAAGCGATATTCTGTCTTTTGTGACAGGATGGAATCAAGACACTGACATACATAAAGCTCCACGTTGTAGCATGGCACTATCACCTCCACATCGGAGTCGGCAGCAGCAAAGTCATGCTGACATATGCACGAACTGCCAGGGTCTGGTGAATAGGAGTGGAGCAAACGCAATGCCGAAGACACATCCCCGGGAAACTGCTTTACTGAGGATGTGCAAATAGGACAGACAAGCGACTCCACCCGGTAAAACCATTCTGCAAGCCTTAGACGTTTGGCTATTTTCACATAAGTCATTTTCATGCGATTCATAGTGTTCATTTAATATATCCTAAAGTCTGCGGTCTTTCACATACTTGTTAATATCAATGATCTCGGCACCACGCAGTCCCGACATAACTAAAAGTCTCTTGCCTAATTGCTCCACGATATAAGCCACACCACCCCATCTTGGCTCTTTGCATTCTTTCCACATGGTCATCGCGCGATAATGTTCATACTCTGACTTCATAGGATGATGACAGTTGGAAAACCAAGGCTTGGGAATGCCAGTGAAGTGCACTACCACTGGATGTTGCTGGCCATCACGCATCTGATTGTCAAATTCCCACGACACAACAGAATTACTCGTGTCAAACCAATATTCATTAAGCATATTGTATTTCAAAGGAAGTGTCAGCTTGGACTCTCGAAACACATAATTCAGGATATCCTGGTCATGACATGCAAGGTTGTCGGATTTTGCAGATGCACATTCACAGAAATCTCTCACCACATTATTCTCACGCCAATATTCAATGTTGAGGACCAAAACCCCAGCATTGAAGTAACCCATACTTTGTGGATACTGCAAGCGATTGTATGGATCGGGACGGTTGTTGTAGCTGTCGGGCACAGCGGCAATAGCCTTACCCTGCATATCAAGATTCCAAAGTTCGCTTAAACTATCCATTACAACAATGTCGCCGTCAAGATAAATCACACGATTGACATCGGGTGGCAACACTTCGGTGAGAAAGAGTCTATAGTATGTTGCATACGTTGCTCCCACATGAGTGTTCTGCCCCTCACGACCTATAGGGAAGGAACTGAAACGAGACTCGTCCATCTTATAGAACATAACCTGCTGTCCATAAACATCGGCTATACGTTTTATCTGTGAGACTTTTTCATTGGTTATGCCATCATGCAACAAATGCACACGAATGTGCTCGCCGCGGTTGTTCTCGAACAGCGAGGTGAGCATGATGCCTGTCTGCATAACATAGCAGCTGTCTGTAGCGCATACTATTTCCATATTAGTTGATGTTTTAATCCAACAAAGATACACATTTTACAAAACATACACGACAAAAACCAAATCCTTTTATATTTTATGCCCAATATTTGCTAAGTAAATATAGCAAAACTCAATTGTAATAAATTAGTAGGGTAAAGGAAACATAAAAAAATGTTTGGATGCTTTGTCGTGACAAATTAAAATGCTACCTTTGCAAATGGAAAGTTGTGTATGCCAACACTGTGACAAGATTGAAATGGCACAGATGTTGCTATACAATTATTATATTAAGAGATTACACGTTTTATAAAAAACAAATAAAAAATTATGGTAAACTACAAAGAATTGGGCTTGGTGAACACACGTGATATGTTCGCAAGAGCCATCAAGGGTGGTTATGCAATTCCTGCATTCAACTTCAACAACCTCGAGCAGCTTCAGGCTATCATCAAGGCTTCTTCAGAATTGAAGTCACCGGTTATCCTTCAGGTTTCTAAGGGCGCACGCAACTACGCCAACGAGACTCTCCTCCGCTACATGGCTGAGGGTGCTGTTGAGTACGCTAAGGAGCTTGGCTGCAAGCATCCTGAGATCGTTCTCCACCTCGACCACGGAGACAGCTTCGAGCTTTGCAAGAGCTGCGTAGACCTCGGTTTCTCTTCTGTAATGATCGACGGTTCTGCTCTTCCTTACGAGGAGAACATCGCCCTCACAAAGAAGGTTGTTGAGTACGCTCATCAGTTCGACGTAACTGTAGAGGGTGAGCTCGGTGTATTGGCAGGTGTTGAGGATGAGGTTTCTTCAGAAGTATGCCACTATACAAAGCCTGAGGAGGTTATCGACTTCGTAAGCCGCACAGGTGTTGACTCATTGGCTATCTCTATCGGTACTTCACACGGTGCTTACAAGTTCACTCCGGAGCAGTGCACACGCGACCCGAAGACTGGCAAGCTCGTTCCTCCTCCATTGGCATTCGACATCCTCGACGAGATCATGGAGAAGATTCCTGGATTCCCAATCGTTCTCCACGGTTCTTCTTCTGTACCACAGGAGTATGTTGACATGATCAACGAGTACGGTGGCAAGTTGCCTGACGCTGTTGGTATTCCTGAGGAGCAGCTCCGCAAGGCTTCTAAGAGCGCTGTTTGCAAGATCAACATCGACTCTGACTCACGTCTTGCCTTCACCGCTGCTGTGCGCAAGGTATTCCACGACAAACCAGGTGAGTTCGACCCACGTAAGTACTGTGGCCCAGCTCGCGACCTCATGGAGCAGATGTACAAGCACAAGATCACTGAGGTGCTCGGCTCTGACAACAAGCTCGCTCAGCTCGACTAATCAAGCAGCTTAGACAAGCATAAATAATAGCGCGCCCGGAATCGCAAGGTTCCGGGCGCGTTTTTTGTTTGTTCTGTAAAAAATAAGGTGTATCAAAACTCATACTTATGAGTTTCGATACACCTTATATATTATATACTTTATAAGTTAAAGAGTATACTTTACTTCAAGTTCATAATCTGCTTTCCAGTCTCATTCTCTGGGTTCAGCTCAAGAAGCTTCTGAGCATACTTCTTAGCCTCAGCCACCTTGTCGTTTTGGATGTAGTGTACGGCAAGATAGTTGTAAGCTGTAACAAGCTTGTTGTTGTCAGAAGCAGTCTTCTCGTCCTTAGCATTGATAAGCTCGATGAGCTTGGTGTAGTAAGGAAGTGAAGCACCAACCTTAAGGTCTGGATTGATCTGATAGTAAGCGGTAGCTTGCTTAGACACAGCATAAATAGCTGCATAGTCGAACTTCTCAGCAATCAAGCCATAGATGTCGGCAGCCTTCTTGAAAGCTTCCTTCTTCTCGGCATCAGAAGTAGCGGCGTCAGCCTGCTCAATATAGATGTCGGCAAAGCTGTCATACTCCTTGTATGTCACATCCTCACCCTTGTCCTTCAAATACTGCTCATAAGAAGCAACTGCCTCATTGAACTTCTTAGCCTTGGTGTATGCCTCAGCGATGTATTTGTTAACGTCCTTGTTCTCAGGATCAACCTCGGGGATGTGCTTGTAAGAAGCGATAGCTTCGTCGTACTTGCCTGTGTTGATAAGAGCGTCGGCATAGTAGATATAGTCGTTAGGAGTATACTTGATGGTGTCGGTAGCAGAGAAAAGCTTAGCACCATAGTTAACAGCTGCATCGTACTGCTTCAGTTTGTCTGAACCATAAAGACCGATACGGTTGAATGAGCCATACTCAGGATACTTCTGGATACCAGCTTCTGAGAGCTTAACAGCCTTGTCGTACTGCTCGAGAACGTATGCTGTAGAAGCATAGTCGAAGAGGATGTAGTCCTCAAGCGAAGAAACGTTCTGAACCTTGTCATAGTAGTTCATAGCCGACTTCAACTGATTGTTTGAGGAATACATGTAGCCAGCAGCTGCATCAACAGGATAGTCAGGCTTTACTGAGCGGAGCTTCTCAAGCATAGCAACAGCACCATTCGGGTCTACCTTCTGGTAAACACGTGCATACTTAACGTAAGCAGAAGGTTCCTGCGGAGCCTGCTGAGTGGCCATCTCATAGTAAGAAGCAGCCATACCGCCATCGTCCTCAGCCGAAGCGATATCGCCACGGAGGATATAGCCAACAGCATTTGTCTTGCCAACCTTCATTGCCATGTCGGCATAAATCTTAGCCTGCTCGAAATTCTTAGCTGCAAGGAAAGCACGACCAAGACCTGCCAAAGCATCGGCATTCTTCTTGTTAGCCTTAACGTAATCCTTTACCTGCGACTTAAGAGCGACAGCATCACCCTTAGCGTCTACTACTACCTTTGTAATGGCATCAACCTGCGCCTTAACGTCCTGAGCCATTGTTGGTGCTGCGAAGCTGAGCATCAGAGCACCTGCTACGAAATATTTATTAATTGCCTTCATAATTCAAAGTTTAAAATTTTCAATATGGATTATTGTTCACATTAACGTCGCGTATAGTTATCTCGCCTCGTGTGGGCAACAAACCTGCCTTGAAGACGATAAGTTGTCCCTTTGGTTGCTCAATGAAATGGGCAAATCCCCATGGCAGACCACGATGTGGGTCGTTCAAAAGAGCATAAATAGTGCGCACAAATGGATAACGACCATTAAGTAGCCAAGCTTGATATGGTTTCCATGAGTTCATTGGAGTGGCCTTGTCAAGCTTCGACACCGACATGACAGTTATAGCCTTGTTCCATGTAGTGTTAGTAGAGTCACGCTTGTCGTTGAGCCAGTTGCTACCAATAACACCTATGGCATTTGGAGTCTTAGCCACATAGTCGATAACATCCTTACTGTTCTGCGCTGCAAACACGTTTGGACTATCAATAGGCTTACCACCGAGGATAGAATCGCAGCAATAGTTTACAGCACTCGACTTGCGATTGTCGAAACAAACCCAAATTTCACCGAGTTTTGAACCTGGATTCACCTCACTCCACTTTGTTTTCTTACCTAAGAGAATTTGCTTGATGTCATTCACTGTGATGCATGAATCAAGATTCTGGTTGTTGCAGATGAGAGCCATACCATCGTAAGCAAGACGAACAGCCTCTGGCAACATGTTCAAGCCATCCTTGATGTATGTATACTCCTTAGGAGTGAAGTTGCGGGCGGTGATAGTGAGCCATGTCTTCTGCTTAAGAAGCATATTAATACCGTCGATCTCATTGGTGTAAATAGGTTTGAGCTTTGTATCAGGACACTGCATCTGATACACCTGAATGAGTTCGTCGATTATCGGACTGAAACTCTCATCACAAGCAAAGCTTATCTCGCCTTTGGTCGTGGTGTCGGTTCTGCCGTCCTTAGGTTTCTTCTCTCCGCCACATGACATCATGACAAGAATCATAGCAAGCAGAGCGAGAATTGATATTTTTTTAGAATTTATCTTCATTGCTGCACCTAAATTATTAGACAATCTAAAATGTTAATATATATGTATAAAGTATTTTCAAAACAAGTAGACCAACTGAATGGTCATTGGGGGCGTATCCAGCGTTTTGCGCTGACGAAGGTGTTTGTATTTAAACTACAACCATCCATGAGCTCCAGCTTGAAAAACCGGAGCCACGTGGATGGTTGTTATCGTTAATCTTACATATTAGTCATGCAAGATTCAATCATGCGTCAATATTACTGTAAGCGGAATGTTACAGGAACCTGATACTTCACGCGAACAGCAGAGCCATTCTGCTTACCAGGAGTCCACTTAGGCATAGCCTTAACCACACGCATAGCCTCACGGTCGAGTGACGGGTCAACCGAGCGAAGAACATTCACATCGGTAATAGAGCCATCACGCTCCACAACGAAGCCTACAACAACACGACCCTGCACGCCGTTCTCGGCAGCTACAGTAGGATAGTGCATATTGTCGCGGAGATAACCCATAAGAGCTGCATCGCCACCAGGGAACATAGGCATCTGCTCTACAACGGTGAAGATCTTAGTCTCCTCAACCACATGCTTAGGAGGTTCTGGAGCTGCGATATCTTCCTTAGCCTTGAGCACAGCGCCACCTACCTCGTCGTTACCCTCAACAGTGAAGGCGCCGACAGCCTTGTCGCTCTTCTGTACCTCATCGAGCTTAATCTCGTCCTCTTCCTTCACCTCTTCGTCCTTCTTGATGACAGGAGCGGTGAACTTAACTGAAGACTTAACCTGCTCAACAACCTTTTCGGGCTCTTGTCTGATGACCTCCTTCTTCTCAACCTTAGCCTCTTTCTTCTCAGTATTGAGTTTAGCGAGCTCTACAGCTTGAGTGTTCTCAACCTTCTTGTTAGCCTCAGCCATACGCTGAAGCTGAAGTCCGAGATAAAGGAGTACTGCAGCAAGGGCTACGATGATAAGAGCCCAAAGGTTGCGCTTGCCTGTGGTTTTGCGCAGCTTATAGGCTCCGTATGACTGGTTTCTGCCCTCGAATACAAGGTCAGTCCACTCATTGGATATCAAATCTATTTTTGACATTTCTTCGTCCTTTCTTTAATTATTAGTCATTTACTTGATACCTTTCGAAGCAAGAAGCTTAGCATCCTGCTCGTTGATCTTGTCAATGACGTAAGTACCAATACTGCAGATTGTCATCTCGTCCAAAGCATCAACCATGTTCTTGTATGACGCCTCGTCAGTACACTTGATAATAATGGTCATGGTAGGCACCTTGCCTGTTTCGAGCTCACCCTTCTTAATCTTGGTCAGAGCAGCATCATACACGTCCTCTGGATAAGCAGCTGGGTTAGCGAGCTTCTTCTTGTCAAGAGCGTCCTTAGCCATCATAATGTCCTTAACAGGCTGTGAACCGTCCTCGGTAATGTGGTTGAAGAGCACCGAGCGGATACCCTTCTGACCCCATGTTGTTTCCTTCAGACAGGTCGGGTCATCATACTTAGGCAAGCCATCAACGTGATAAATCTTGTCGTTACCACACACATAAATAGTGACGGTCTGTGATGCCTTAGCAGCGTTACGATCCTTATCAGAGATATTCTCGTCGTTCGAAGGCATGGTCAAGTTCATAGTCTGAGGCTTAGCCAAAGATGTACAGAGCATGAAGAACGTGATAAGAAGCATCATCATGTCCACCATAGGCGTGAAGTCCACGCGGGTCTGCATCTTTTTCTGTCTGCTTGCTTTTTTCTTTGCCATGTCTTAGTCCTCCGAATTAGATTTAAGCGCGGTAATGAGATAGTAGCGGTTCTCGCTCATGTCCTGGAGCTCCGACATCATCTTCTTGATGGTCTTGTACGGAGTGCCTGCGTCCGCCTTGATAGCGAGCTTCATATCCGAGCCGTTGTTATCGCGAGCCATCTTAACCCAATCCTGGAACTGGCTCATCTTACCGTCCACGCTATCAGTAGGGATACCCTTTGATGCCTGGTATTCATTCAATCTATCTTCCTGGTTCAGAGCGGATGCAAGATCCTGCATATTGACACCGATAGTAGCAGCGCCACGGGCAGTTTCAACCTGTCCCTTAGTGAGCTGCACACCATACTGGTCGGCCATGCCCTGAACGAGTTCGCCCATTCTTTTTGGATTATCCATTCCAACAAAGATTCGGCCATCCTTATCGCAGAGGATTGTCAAGACATTAGTCTCCGGCACCTTAATTTCAGATACCGAACCCGGAGTAACGACCTTCACTGCCTCGTTCTTTACGAATGTTGATGTCAACATGAAGAACGTAAGCAAGAGGACCATCACGTCCGACATAGGAGTCATGTCTATCCAAACGTCCGCTTTCTTAACTTTTACTTTACCCATAATGATAAATGTTTTAAAGGG
>CAKQEI010000037.1 GCA_934230115.1 uncultured Prevotella sp.
TTTGGTTTGTTTAGCAACCTTACCCACGGTCATATGCCTTGTATGAAGTTTCTGTTCGTTAGGTCAGATGTTTGCCTCCGACTTCTTTCAGATTCTAACTCACGATGAACTCCCTTGCCTTTAGCTATGTAATTCCCGCTATTAGGGCTTACTTGTAACTTGCACCCGTTAGACAATGCTTGTGCCGAGCACACTAAAAAAACTGGGGGTGTCGCGTTATACGACACCCCCACAACCTAATTCTGTTACATCTTTTTAGATGAATGGATGTTGCTCACGCAACATTACTGATGCTGCTCACGCAGCAAATCATTCACGGTTTTCACCGGATTGAATGTTCCTATTGGCACTTCCACGAAGATTGTGTTCCAGTCGCTCATGGCACCGTTCCACAGTCCCGGAAGCTCGAGAGCCTTCAGTTCCTTGCCATTCTTGCTCTTAGAGCTGATAAAGCCCGTTGAGTGGTCGACATAATCAGGAAGATTGAACTTGTTGCCCTTGTAGTCCTTAGTGGCGCACACGAGATCAACTGGATTGAAGTGTGTACCCTCCTTAAACATCTTCACATACTCCTCGTTGTTGGTGTCGATCTGGCTCGACTCAAGAATCTGCGCGCTCACAGTACCATCGGCATTGTAGCAGAGGAACGGGCCACCACCAGGCTCGCCTACGTTCTTCACCACTCCACAGACGCGCATTGGGCGATTGAGCTTGTTCTTGAGATAGATGATGAGGTCGGCATCCTCAAGCTCTTTAATGTCCTGCTTGCGGCAGCACAAAGTCTGTTGAACGAAGCGAATCATCTCCTCCACCTGAGCGTGTGTGTACTCACCGCTCTCGATGAGTCGGAGGTATTCGAATGCCTTCTTCTGAGTATCCACAAGGATTCCGGCGATGAGCTTCTTGTAGAGCACAGTCTCGTCCTTGATACGATCGGGCACCACGTTGTCGATGTTCTTGATGAACACCACGTCGGCGTCAATCTCGTTGAGGTTCTCAATCAGCGCACCGTGACCGCCCGGACGGAACAACAGCGAACCATCCTCGTTGCGGAACGGTGTGTTGTCGGGATTGGCGGCAATAGTGTCGGTGCTTGGCTTCTGCTCAGAGAAGCTTATGTTGAAGTGCACATTATATTTCTTTTCGTAGTAGGCCTTCTTCTCCTCCACCTTCTTCTTGAAGAGTTCAAGATGATCGTGCGACACAGTGAAGTGGATATTAGCCTCGTCGTTGGAGCTGGCATAAAGAGCTGCTTCCACAAGGTGCTCCTCCATAGGAGTGCGCGGACCATCCTCATAAGAGTGGAACAGGAGCAAGCCCTTAGGCAGCTGACCGTAGTTCAGTCCCTTAGCCTCGAGCAGGTTGGCCACCACCTCCTTGTAGTTGCCAGCCTTAGTGAGGTCGCACACGCAAGCTCCGTCGTTGTTCTCCTTGCACTTGCCGCAAAGCTCATGCTTGAAGGCGAAGCGCTTGATATTCTCGAAAAATTCCTTCTCGAATGCTGTTGTTGGAACGTCGTAGTCGGCTGTGAGGAAGGCGAATAGGTTCTTGAACATGCGGCTTGCCGCGCCACTTGCCGGCACAAACTTCACCACCTTGTGGCCTTCTTCAGAGTACTTGGCCCAATCGGCCACATATTTGTCGCGCTGCTCGTCAGTCGGCTTGAAAATGCCGTTGTCCACAGCTGCTGCGGCTTCTATCTTGAGGAACGGGAAACCATCCTTGATCTGCTCCAACTGATGCTCTACCATGGCGGGGGTTATTCCTCGCTCCGAAATCTGATTCAAATCTTGTTTAGATAACATAATAATTCTACTTTTGGTTTTTTATTTGATATATATCGCTTATTCGTGGTATATTTGCTACAAAAGTAATTACTTTTTCTTGAAAGATGAAATATTTAGATGATTTTTTGTATCTTTGCGAGGTAAATTAACATCAAATGTGTGAATTATGGAAGAAAAGTTCAAATTTACGAATGAAGAAAGGCTGCAATTAGGACTTATTGCAGGCCGACTGCGCGAACTAGCTGGCGACTCCATCACACCTGAGGACGAAGCCAACCTCCGTAGCCAACTTGAGGAAGAAATAAACAACAACAAGATACGCCGCGATGTTTTCGGACTTAACCCTGTGCTCCTTAGTTTCCAGACTGCCGAGCTTGAGCTTGAGGAGATTGGAATGAAACGCGAGTGTGTGCTTGCCATCCTTTTATATAATAGTATAATAAGCGGCAACTTGTCGCTTGAGCAGACCGAGAAACTTTTCGGCAAGAGTGTGGCTCAGATCATCCACGGTCTTGTGCGCATCCACGAGCTCTACACAAAGACCCCGGTGATCGAGAGTGAGAACTTCCGCAACCTCCTGCTTTCGTTTGCCGAGGACATGCGCGTGATTCTCATCATGATTTCCGACCGCGTGAACCTCATGCGCCAGATACGCGACACCACCAACCAGGAAGCGAAGCTGCGCGTGGCCGAGGAGGCGAGCTATCTCTATGCCCCACTCGCCCACAAGTTGGGCCTGTACAAACTGAAGAGCGAGCTTGAGGACTTGAGCCTTAAGTATCTTGAGCACGATGCCTACTATATGATTAAGGACAACCTCAACGCCACGAAGAAATCGCGCGACGCCTACATCGAGAAGTTCATCAAGCCTATCGACGAGAAGCTCAAGCAGATGGGCGTGAAGTGCCACATAAAGGGCCGCACCAAAAGCATCCACTCCATCTGGCAGAAGATGAAGAAGCAGCAATGCGGCTTTAATGGTATCTACGACCTCTTTGCCATCCGCATCATCATCGACTCGCCATACGACCAGGAGAAGATGCTCTGCTGGCAGACCTACTCGCTCATCACCGACATGTATCAACCCAACCCCAAGCGTCTGCGCGACTGGCTCTCTGTGCCTAAGTCCAACGGCTACGAGAGTCTGCACATCACCGTGCTCGGACCCGAGAACAAGTGGGTGGAGGTGCAAATCCGCACCGAGCGCATGGACGAGATTGCCGAGCGCGGTCTGGCCGCCCACTGGCGCTACAAGGGCATCAAGGGCGAGACAGGGCTCGACGAGTGGCTCAACAACATACGCACGGCGCTGGAGAACAGCGACAACATGCAGCTCATGGACCAGTTCAAGATGGACCTCTACGAGGACGAGGTGTTTGTATTTACGCCCAAGGGCGACCTGCTGAAGTTCCCCAAGGGTGCCACGGTGCTCGACTTTGCCTACCACATCCATTCGGGTGTGGGCAACAAGTGTGTGGGTGGCAAAATCAACGGCAGGAATGTGCCTATCCGCGAGATCCTTCATTCGGGCGACACGGTGGAAATTCTAACCCAGAGCAACCAGACTCCCAAGCGCGACTGGCTGAACATCGTGCAGACCTCGCGCGGCAAGGCCAAAGTGCGACAAGCCATCAAGGAACTGCAGGTGAAGGACAGCCTCTTTGCCAAGGAGATGATTGAGCGCAAGTTCCGCAACCGCAAGGTGGACATCGAGGAGAGCGTAATGTCGCAGCTCATCAAGCGCATGGGATTCAAGGAGACTTCGGATTTCTACAAGCAGCTTGTCGACAACAAAATCGACGCCAACGACGTGGTGGACAAGTACATAGAGCTGCGCGACCATGACATTAACCAAAAAATGGCTGGCGTCGTGAGATCGGCAGAGGAGTTCTCCTTCGACCAGCAGACAGATTCTGCCACAAGCTACCGCAGCGTTGGCAGCGACGACGAGCTCGTCATCGACCAGAATCTCAAGGGTGTGGACTACTCCCTCGCCCAGTGCTGCCACCCTATCTATGGCGACCCCATCTTCGGCTTCGTCACGGTTTCGGGCGGCATCAAGATCCATTGCCAGAACTGCCCCAACGCTCCCGAGTTGCGCAAACGTTTCGGCTACCGCATCGTGAAGGCTCGCTGGAGCGGCAAGGGACAGTCGCAATACAGCATAACACTGCGCATCGTGGGCAACGACGACCTCGGCATCATCAACAACATCACGAGCATTATCTCCAAAGAGGAGAAAATCCTTATGAAGTCAATCAATATCGACAGCCACGATGGCCTGTTCAGCGGCAATCTGAATGTGCTTGTCGAGGACACCTCGAAATTGGAGTCGCTGCTCAAGAAGCTACGCACGGTAAGAGGAGTGAAGTCGGTTACGAGAATTTAAACTTCTCCCGAATATTCAACACTCTTCCGAGCCTACGAGTGTCAACGGCACTTTTTGTACCACTCCACTAAAGTTGCCCTTGACACTCCCAACCTTACCATCGCATCCAGATCCTCGCGTGCATCATTCTTCCGCTTCATCATCAGACGCACATGGGCGCGGTTGAGTCGGTAGTCGGTGTTCGTAGGATCGAGATTTATGGCCTTGCTATAGTCGAATTCGGCTGGAGCAAGCATCTTCCGCTCCATCTCCATTCCGCCACGCGCTACGTAAGCCACGGCGCTGTCGGGATATTGCGTCACGAGCAGATTGATTTGGTTCATCGCCTCCGTGTAGCGGCAATCCTTGTTGTTGAGCAAAGCCAATCCAAGCTTAGCCTCGAAATTGTTTGGAGCCAAGGCGAGCAGACGCTCATAGTCAAGACGCGCAAAACCATAACGCTTCTGCTTCTCATTAACGAAAGCGCGGTAGAACAACGCCGCCACATTCTGTGGATTGCGGTCGAGTACATAATCGTATTCGTCGCGTGCATACTGCCATTGTTCCAGTTGCACATTCCATGAAGCCTTGCGCAGACGAAGGTCGAGCGAGTCCGGGTGGAACGAAAGCTCCTGCGACGCTGCTGCAAGACTGTCGCGCAGCTGCTGTCGCGTGAGCGAAACTGCTTCATTTGTATTGGTTGTCTGTGCTTGAATATTGACACATAGTGCAAGGAAAGGCACAATACACGAAAAAAATGCTTTCATAATCTTTATTTTCGTTTATTCTTTTACTTTATTTGTTTATTCGCTATAATTCATAAGCCATCAAAATAATGGAAAAGCACACCCAGCTTTGTCTTGAATGGCAAGCCGGATGTGCTTTTTTTTTAGAATTCTATGTTCTCAATAATTACATGCCCATATTAATTGTACGTGAGAGCACGTCAAGCTGCTGCTCGCGTGTAAGCTTAACGAAGTTCACAGCGTAGCCGCTGACACGGATAGTGAGCTGAGGATACTTCTCAGGATGATCCATAGCATCGAGCAGGAGGTCACGGTCGAACACGTTGACGTTAATGTGCTGACCGCCTGTCGGTGTGAAGTAGCCGTCGAGCAGACTTACCATATTCTGTGCCTGCATGTCCTTAGTCTTGCCAAGAGCAGATGGAGCAATGGCGAAGGTGTAAGAGATACCGTCGCGTGAGTGCTGGAACGGAAGCTTGGCTACAGAGGCAAGTGCTGCAACAGCACCCTTTACGTCGCGCGCATTCATAGGGTTGGCACCCGGAGCAAACGGAACGCCCTTCTCACGACCGTCGGGTGTTGCACCAGTATTGCGGCCATAAACCACGTTAGATGTGATGGTGAGCAAACTCTGTGTTGGGATAGCGTCGCGATAGGTGCGGTGCTGACGCAGATACTCCATGAAGGTCTCTGTCAGGGCCACGGCGATAGAGTCGGTCTCGTCGCAGTTGTTGCCGAACGGAACATACTCGCCCTCCTCTATCTTATAGTCAACTGCCAGTCCGCTCTCGTCGCGGATGATGCGAATCTTGCAATGCTGCATAGCAGCGATAGAGTCAGCCACGATCGACAAGCCAGCGATACCAGTGGCACGTGTGCGCTCAACGTCGCCATCGTGCAGAGCCATCTCGAATGCCTCGTAGTCGTACTTGTCGTGCATGTAGTGGATAATCTTCAGAGCATTGACATAAGTCTTTGCAAGCCAGCGCATCATCTGCTCAAACTTAGGCATGAACTCCTCGTAGGTGAGGTAGTCGCCGGTAATAGGAGCAAAGCGCGGAGCAATCTGCTCGCCCGACATCTCGTCGCGACCGCCGTTGATGGCGTAGAGCATACACTTGGCAAGGTTGGCACGAGCGCCGAAGAACTGCATCTGCTTACCAATCTTCATCGGAGACACGCAGCAAGCGATGCCGTAGTCGTCGCCAAGGTCGGCACGCATCAGGTCGTCGTTCTCATACTGGATGGCGCTTGTGTCGATGCTCACCTTAGCGCAATACTTCTTCCAAGGCTCTGGCAGACGCTCGCTCCAAAGCACTGTGAGATTTGGCTCAGGCGACGGACCCATATTGTAGAGAGTATGGAGGAAACGATAGTCGGTCTTTGTCACCATCGAGCGGCCGTCGATGCCCATACCGCCGATAGAGGCTGTAGCCCAGATTGGGTCGCCCGAGAAGAGGTCGTTGTACTCTGGAGTGCGAAGGAAGCGTACGATGCGCAACTTCATAATCATCTGGTCGATAAGCTCCTGTGCCTCCTCCTCGGTGAGGGTGCCGTTCTTGAGGTCGCGCTGGATATAGATATCGAGGAATGCGCACACACGTCCGAGCGACATGGCAGCTCCGTCCTGGTCCTTAACAGCACCAAGATAGCCGAAGTATGTCCACTGGACAGCCTCGCGAGCATTCTGAGCTGGCTTTGTTACGTCGAATCCGTAGGCAGCACACATGCGCTCAAACTGCTTGAAAGCCTGAATCTGCTCAGAAACTTCCTCGCGGTGGCGAACAATCTCTTCTGTAAATTCCTGGATGTCAATACGCTTGAAGTAGCGTTTCTTCTCCTCGATAAGGTTGGCTGTGCCGTAGAGGGCAATACGACGGTAGTCGCCGATGATGCGTCCGCGACCGTATGCGTCGGGCAGACCTGTGATGATATGAGCATGGCGAGCAGCCTTGATGTCGTCGTTGTAGGCCGAGAACACGCCCTCGTTGTGAGTCTTGCGATATTTTGTAAAGATAGTCTTTGTCATTGGGTCAAGCTCGTAACCATACGACTTGAGAGCCTTCTCAACCATACGAATGCCACCCTTGGGGAAAATACCACGCTTCAAAGGAGCGTCGGTCTGCAAACCAACAACCACCTCGCTGTCCTTATCAATATATCCAGCCCCATAGGTGTCGATGCTCTGAGGCAACTTGGTCTCAGCGTCGTAAACACCCTTCTCACGCTCCACCTCGAACATCTGTGAAAGCACATCCCACAGATGGTTTGTACGCTCCGTAGGACCTACAAGGAATGATTCGTCACCATTGTAGGGCTCATAATTAGCCTGAATAAAATCACGCACATCAATCTCGTGTTTCCAATTGAAACCCTTGAAATCGTTTTGCAAATTTTGAAGCTTCATAAATTTGTAATTTTAAAATAAAATATTAAGTGTGTAATCCTTTGCAAAGGTAGCCTTATTTTTCCATTTCCGCAAGAAAAACCGTGACATACGGTGTAAAATCATAATAAATAGTGAGTTTAAAAAAAGTTACTCGCAATATTATTCATCGTTTTGGGGTATTTTTTTTAATTTTGCAGAACAAAAGAATTCTTGCTTTCTCATTACACATTATAATATACAATACATTCAAGAAAAAACAATATGGATATTAAGAAATCTGAATTTACAATATCGTCGGCAACAGTCAGCCAATGTCCAAAGGACACAAAGCCTGAGTTTGCATTCATCGGACGCTCCAATGTGGGCAAGTCGAGCCTTATCAACATGCTCTGCCAGCACAAGGGTCTCGCAAAAACTTCGGCCACTCCGGGCAAGACTCTGCTCATCAACCATTTCATCATCAACAACGAGTGGTATCTGGTCGACCTGCCCGGCTACGGATTTGCCAAACGCTCGAAAACTGTGCAGAAGAAACTCGACCAGATGATCACCTCCTACATTCTTCAGCGCGAGCAGCTCATCAACACTTTTGTACTTATCGACATTCGCCACGACCCGATGAAGATAGACACCGACTTCATCAACTGGCTTGGCGAAAGCTCTGTGCCCTTCGCCATCATCTTCACCAAGGCCGACAAACTTGGTCCGGTCAAGGCTAAGCAGAATGCAGCAAAATGGATGAACTCGCTCAAGGAGCAATGGGAAGAACTCCCACCCTACTTCATCACGAGTTCGGAGAAGAAGACCGGACGCGACGAGGTGCTCGACTATATTGAGCAGATACTTAAGGACATTAAACAAGAATAACAGCATTACCATCATCAGAAAATGACTCCATTACTTGACGTACAGAACGTGTCGAAGGCCTTTGGCGCACACGTTCTTTTCAAGAATATTTCCTTCTCCATCGGCGAGGGACAACACGTAGGCTTGATTGCCAAGAACGGCACGGGCAAGTCTACCCTACTCTCGCTCCTCTCGGGCAAGGACACTGCCGACTCGGGCAACATTATCTACCGCCGCGACATTCGTGTCGGTTTTCTTGAGCAACAGCCTAAGTTCGACCCCGAGGAATCGGTTCTCGACGCTTGTTTCAACCATGCGAGCGACCCCGACAAGGTGCTTAAGGCAAAACAGATTCTCACACAGCTACACATCACCGACCTTGCGCAGCCTATGGGCCAGCTTAGCGGCGGACAGCAGAAGCGTGTGGCACTTGCACGTGTGCTCATCACAGAGCCCGACCTGTTCATACTCGACGAGCCTACCAACCACCTCGACCTGGAGATGATTGAATGGCTTGAGGGTTTTCTCTCGCGTGGCAACAAGTCGCTGCTTATGGTAACCCACGACCGCTATTTTCTCGACCGCGTGTGCAGCGTGATTCTTGAGCTCGACGATTATTCGGTCTACACCTACCAGGGCAATTTCCGCTATTATATGGAAAAACGCCAGGAGCGCATCGACGCCACACGTGCCGAGATTGCCCGAGCCAACAACCTCTACCGCAGAGAGCTTGAGTGGATGCGCCGCCAGCCGCAGGCAAGAGGACATAAGGCACGCTACCGCGAGGAGGCCTTCTACGACCTCGAGGCCAAGGCCAAGCAGCGCATGGAGGAAAGACAGATGCGCCTGAAGTCGAAGAACGTATACATCGGCTCCAAAATTTTCGAGTGTCAGTACGTGTCGAAGGCTTTCGATGAAAAAATAATCCTCAAAGACTTCTACTACAATTTCCAGCGTTTCGAGAAGATGGGCATTGTGGGCAACAACGGTACTGGCAAGTCCACCTTCATAAAGATGCTTCTTGGCGAGGTGGCTCCCGACAAGGGACGCTTCGACATTGGCGACACCGTCAACTTCGGCTATTTCTCGCAGGAGGGAATGAAGTTCAACGACCAGCAGCGCGTGATTGACGTCATCAGCGACATTGCCGACTTTATAGACTATGGTGGCGGCAAGCACATCACAGCCTCGCAGTTGCTGCAACACTTCCTCTTCACGCCCGAACAGCAGTACGACTATGTCTACAAACTCTCGGGCGGAGAGCGACGCAAGCTCTATCTGTGTACGGTGCTCATGCGCAACCCCAACTTCCTTGTGCTCGATGAGCCCACCAACGACCTTGACATACAGACGCTTGAGGTGCTCGAGGAATATCTGCAAGACTTCCCTGGTTGCGTTATTATCGTCTCGCACGACCGATTCTTCATGGACAAGATTGTCGACCATCTGCTTGTGTTCCAAGGCGAGGGCGAAATAAAGGATTTCCCGGGCAACTACTCCCAGTTCCGCGAGTGGCAACAGCTTAAGCCTAAAGAGGAAAACAACGCTAAGACTGGGGCGAGCGATGAGAAAAAGGAGAAGCGCGAGTTTGTGGGCGAACAACGCAGAAAAAAAACATATAAGGAGAAGCGCGAGTTTGAACAGCTTGAAAAGGATATTGCAGCACTCGAAGCCGAGCAGCAGCAGATAGAGCAGGAATTGTGCAGCGGAAATCTATCCATCGAACAGCTCACTGAGAAGAGCAAGCGATTGCCAATAATAAAGGAGGAACTTGAGGAGAAAGAAATGCGCTGGCTTGAATTGTCGGAGATTGACGGATAAAATTCATGTTAACTTGTGTTAACCCCGAAAAATCACTCTTCAAAAAGACATTTTTCTGCAATAAACTTCGTATCTTTGCAGTTAAATTAACAATTCAAAGTTTTAGACGTTTCTATTCTGAAACGTTTCCTTTCAACATTTTATTAAATTCATGTATAGTAAAGACGAATTAACAGCCAAAAATACATCTGAGCTGCAGTCTATTGCCAGTGAGATTGGTGCCGACATTTCCGGAGATGTCGACAACGAATCTATGGTATATGCTATTCTCGACAAGCAGGCAGAAATTGAGGGCAATAAGAATCCGCTTGGCGTAAAACGCCGCAGGACTCGTATTGCCAAGAAAGACACAGACCACGTTTACAGTGTGAGTGGCAAAGAGGGCGAAAACCTCGACTCGAAGAAAAACAAAGCAACTATGACAGACAATATGCAACCCACAGGCCTGGAACAAATCAACAACGACAATCCAGCCGAAGGACAAAGAGAACTATCCCTCGAAGAAATGCTTATGGCAATACCTAAGCACAGAGGTCGCAAATCAAAAAAAGAATTAGAACTTATTTCAGCCATTGAAGCCCGCAAGAAGCAAAACGAACTGAACATGGCTCAACAGAACATGTCACCGAACACTATGGAAGATACAAACGCACAAATAGAGGATCAAGAACAAAAACTGGAAGTCGCAGAAAACACTGAAAATCTTGATGCCCCAGTTAATCATGACATCCCCGAAGCATCATTTGCCAACAACAGCAATAGCGAGGAAGACAGCGAGAAGGAGAACCTTCTTGCCAAGCTTCAGGCTAAGGTGAACGCTCACAACGAAAGCAACGAGGAAGCCAACAACAACGACAACGACGCCAACGACGTCTGGAGCGGCGACCCCGGCGACGGAACCGATTTCATTACTGTTGTCGACCTTCCCATCGAGGACCACGGAATGGTGCCTAACTACGACATGTTCGACAATCCTACAGTTCCACAGCAAGACCGCCGCGAGGCTTACGCTCCTATGGAAGAGGAACCGTTGTACGATTTCACCGACCTGATTACAGCAAACGGTGTGCTTGAGGTAATGCCCGACGGCTACGGATTCCTCCGCTCAAGCGACTACAACTATCTCTCTTCTCCAGATGATGTCTACGTATCGGTTCAGCAAGTGAAGGGCTATGGCCTGAAGACTGGTGATGTGGTCGAATGCCACGTGCGTCCGCCACACGACGGCGAGAAGTACTTCCCGCTTACAAGCATCGACAAAATCAACGGACGCCAGCCCCTGGACGTGCGCGACCGCATTGCCTTCGAACATCTCACTCCGCTCTTCCCCGACGAGAAGTTCAACCTCTGTGGCGACCGTGCCACAACCAATCTCAGCACACGCATCGTCGACCTATTCTCGCCCATCGGCAAGGGACAGCGTGCGTTGATTGTCGCCCAGCCTAAGACTGGTAAGACTATCCTCATGAAGGACATTGCCAACGCCATAGCCGCCAACCACCCCGAGGCTTACCTCATGATGCTGCTTATCGACGAACGCCCTGAGGAGGTGACCGACATGGCACGCACCGTCAACGCCGAGGTTATCGCCTCTACATTCGACGAACCTGCCGAGCGTCACGTCAAGATTGCAGGCATTGTGCTTGAAAAGGCTAAGCGCATGGTGGAATGCGGACACGACGTAGTGATTTTCCTTGACTCTATCACACGTCTGGCACGTGCCTACAACACCGTTTCGCCTGCTTCGGGCAAGGTGCTTACTGGTGGTGTCGACGCCAACGCACTTCAGAAACCGAAACGTTTCTTTGGTGCCGCGCGCAACATCGAGGGCGGAGGCTCGCTCACAATCATAGCCACAGCTCTTATCGACACTGGATCTAAGATGGACGAGGTCATCTTCGAGGAGTTCAAGGGAACTGGCAACATGGAGTTGCAGCTCGACCGCTCACTCTCCAACAAGCGCATATTCCCTGCCGTCAACCTTGTGGCTTCAAGCACTCGTCGCGACGACCTGCTTCAGGACAAGACAACACTCGACAGAATGTGGATTTTGCGCAAGTTTATAGCAGACATGAACCCGATAGAAGCAATGAATTCTATCCACGACCGAATGGGACACACTCGCGACAACGAAGAGTTCTTGCTTTCCATGAATTCGTAAAATGGAAAAATACATTGAGATTAAAGGGGCCCGCGTCAACAATCTTAAGGACGTGAGCCTCAATATACCACGCAATAAATTTATTGTCATAACCGGAGTCTCTGGTTCTGGTAAATCCTCGCTGGCCTTCGACACCTTGTATGCCGAAGGTCAGCGTCGTTATGTGGAGTCGCTTTCGTCCTACGCGCGACAGTATCTGGGACGCATGTGCAAACCCGAATGCGACTTCATCAAGGGCTTGCCGCCTGCCATCGCCATCGAGCAGAAGGTGATTTCGCGAAATCCAAGAAGTACAGTTGGCACTTCCACCGAGATTTACGAGTATCTGCGCCTGCTCTACGCAAGAATTGGCCACACCTTTTCTCCCGTCAGCGGCGAAGAGGTGAAAGTGCACACCGTTGAAGACGTGATAAACTGTACTAAAAACTATTCCGAGGGCACAAAGTTTGCCATCATTGCTCCACTCGTCACAGTCAGCGACCGCACTTTGGAGAAACAGCTCACAATGTCGATGCAGCAAGGCTATTCACGTTTGTTCTACAAGAATGAATTTGTGAGAATAGAGGACTTTCTTGCCGACAAAGAGTCTTTGGCCAATGCCAAGGTTGAAGATATTTCTATTCTCATCGACAGAATGAGCACAAGCAACTCAAAGGACAGTTTGTCGCGACTTACCGATTCTGTAGAAACGGCTTTCTTCGAGGGCAATGGCATCTGCCGACTCGTCTTCTTCCCATCAAACATCTGCTACGAGTTTTCTACAAAATTCGAAGCTGACGGCATTAAGTTCGAGCAGCCCACCGACAATATGTTCGCCTTCAACTCGCCTGCTGGAGCCTGTCCAGAATGCGAGGGGTTCGGCAAAGTAATGGGCATCGACGAGAAACTCGTTATTCCCAACTCTTCGCTCAGCGTGTACGACGGATGCGTGCAATGTTGGCACGGCGAGAAACTGGGAATGTGGAAAAAGGAATTCTGCCGTAGGGCTGCTGAAGACAATTTTCCTATCTTCGAGCCATACTACAAACTCACCCGTGCTCAGAAGAACATGCTGTGGCACGGACTGCCTTCCGACAAGAAGTGCGACCCGAAAGATTGCGTGAGCATCGACGCCTTCTTCCAAATGGTGAAGGAAAATCAGTACAAAATCCAATATCGTGTGCTCTTGAGCAGATACAGAGGCAAAACCATCTGCCCCATGTGCAATGGCACACGACTTAAGAAGGAGGCTACATGGGTGAAGATTGGAGGCATGAGCATCACAGAACTGGTGGAAATGCCTATTGTCAACCTGAAACAATGGTTCGACAATCTGCAGCTCAGCGACCACGACGCTTCCATTGCCAAGCGACTTCTCACAGAAATCAGCAACCGACTGCAGTTTCTGCTTGATGTAGGACTGGGTTACCTAACGCTCAACCGCCCTTCGAACACACTGAGCGGCGGCGAGAGCCAGCGCATAAACCTCACAACCAACCTTGGCAGCTCGCTTGTTGGATCAGTATACATTCTCGACGAACCGAGCATCGGTCTGCACAGTCGCGACACCGACCGATTGATTCATGTGCTTAGAGAATTGCAGCAGCTCAACAACACTGTGATTGTAGTGGAGCATGACGAAGAAATAATGCGTGCCGCCGACTACATCATTGATGTTGGTCCGGATGCAGGACGGCTTGGTGGCGAAATCGTGTACGAAGGCACTATCGACAACATGAAAGCGGTAGACCACAACTCCACACGAAGCCACACCGTTAGATACCTTACAGGCACGGAGAAAATTCCTGTACCTTCCACTCGCCGACAATGGAACAAGGCCATAGAAATAAAGGGAGCAAGAATGAACAATCTTAGAGGAATTGACGTGAAAATTCCTCTTAATGTGCTCACCATCGTCACGGGAGTAAGCGGTTCGGGCAAATCTTCGCTTATTAAAGGCATTCTCTACCCTGCCCTTAAGCGTCATCTTAGCGAGGTGGCCGATGCTCCAGGCGAATACTCTTCGCTTGAAGGCGACTGGCAAGAGATCACACATGTGGAATTTGTCGACCAAAACCCCATTGGCAAGAGCACACGCTCTAATCCTGCCACCTACATCAAGGCCTACGACATGATTCGCCAACTGTTTGCCGAGCAACCATTGGCGGTGCAGGAGGGTTTCACCCCACAATATTTCTCGTTCAATGCCGAAGGAGGCAGATGCGAGGAGTGCAAGGGAGCAGGTGTGATAAATGTGGAAATGCAATTCATGGCCGACCTTGTCTTAGAATGCGACGCCTGCCACGGCAAGCGATTCAAGAAAGAAATTCTTGACGTGCGTTTCCACGAGAAGAATATATATGATGTGCTGAACATGACCGTGTCGGAAGCTATCGAATTTTTCAAGAAATACGACCAAAAAGCCATAGCCAACAAGCTTCAGCCTCTTGAGGATGTTGGTCTCGGCTACATCAAGATGGGACAAAGCTCCTCTACATTG
The DNA here is from genome assembly GCA_934230115.1 of uncultured Prevotella sp. Taxonomy (GTDB): domain Bacteria; phylum Bacteroidota; class Bacteroidia; order Bacteroidales; family Bacteroidaceae; genus Prevotella. Next base: position 14,598 of record CAKQEI010000037.1, read on the forward strand.
TCGGGCGGTGAAAACCAACGCGTGAAACTTGCCTATTTCATTGGACAGGAGCGACAAACGCCCACCCTATTCATTTTCGACGAGCCAACCACGGGTCTTCACTTCCACGACATCCACCGATTGCTCCACTCCTTCAACGCCCTCATCGAGAAAGGCCACTCGATTGTAGTGATTGAGCACAACATGGACATCATAAAATGTGGCGACTATATCATCGACCTTGGTCCTGACGGTGGCAACCGTGGCGGCAACATTGTTGCTACAGGCACTCCAGAAGATATTGCCAGTTGCAAAAATAGCGTTACAGGAAAATATTTGAAGGAAAAACTCTAAAAAAAGAAAGTACTGCTTAGATGCCCCTATCCTAAGTGGTACTTTTTTATTTTTACACAAAAAAGGCATCAAGAAGCAAATAAACACTCCTCGATGCCCATCATCAATCTTTTACCTTAAAAATTAGCAAATTTTACGTGAACCGTCGCTGATTACAACGTCAATAACCTTAGGCTCCTTGCCATACTTGGCAGAGTACTTAGCCTTAGCGTCGGCGATGAACTTATCATACAACTCCTCCTTAACGAGGTTGATGGTGCAGCCACCAAAGCCGCCACCCATGATACGGCTACCAGTAACGCCATTCTCCTTGGCAATCTCGTTGAGGAAATCAAGCTCTTCGCAAGAAACCTCATATTCCTTGCTAAGTCCCTCGTGAGTCTCATACATTTTCTTACCTACAGTCTCGTAGTCGCCAGCGTTGAGGGCTTCGCATACTGCGAGCACACGGTCCTTCTCGCCGAGCACGAAGTGAGCGCGCTTGTAATCCTCTTCGCCTACCTCAGCCTTAACCTCCTCAAGCTGTTCCCATGTGCAGTCGCGCAATGTCTTGAACTCAGCCTCTGGATGCTTGGCAGCGATGTGCTTAACTACATTCTCGCAGCTGTTACGGCGATCGTTGTAAGGAGAACCAGCGAGTTCGTGCTTTACGCAAGAGTTGAGCAGCACAAGCTTATAGCCTACCGGACGGAACGGGAAGTACTCGAACTCACGGCTGTTGCAGTCGAGACGCATCAAGCAACCCTCCTTGCCGAACACACTTGCAAACTGGTCCATGATGCCGCAGTTCACACCGCAGTAGTTGTGCTCAGTAGCCTGACCAGCAAGCACCATATCCCACTTGCTCACCTTGTTATCACCAAACAAATCGTTCAATGCAAAAGCGAAGCAGCTCTCCAAAGCAGCCGATGAAGACATGCCTGCGCCGAGGGGCACATCGCCAGCAAAAGCTGTGTTGAAACCCTTAACGTCAACACCGAGCTTGCGCATCTCCTGAACCACACCATAGATGTAGCGTGCCCAACTTGCGCGAGGTCCCTGAGGGTCGTCAACCTTAAACTCTACACGGTCCTTGAGGTCGATTGAGTAGCACATTACTGTGTTTGTGCCGTTAGGACGTACCTCTGCCATGATGCCCTTGTCTACAGCACCCGGGAACACGAATCCACCGTTGTAGTCGGTATGCTCACCGATGAGGTTGATACGGCCCGGAGAGGCGTAAATATTTCCTGTCTTACCATCGAAATGCTTAATAAAGCGGCTTCTTACAAATTCGATATCCATAATAAATAGTGTTTTAGTTAATATTTAGATTTAAAAATACGGGCTTGCTCCTAAGACTCCATATCTCGGAAGCAAGCCTCGTGATTATTGTATTATTCTACTGGAATTTCTGTGTTAACGTTCTTAGAACCCCAAAGTGCGAAGTAGAACACATAAGCGGCACTAAGCAACACAACGATGAAGCTGGAGATGTAGCTGTGTGTGAAGTCTACCACCTTGGCCTGGATGCCAATCATGACAGCAAAGCCCACAACCATCATCATGAATGCGCCTGATGCCTTGGCGGTGTACTTGCCAAGACCCTCGGTAGCGAGGTTGAAGATGCCACCCCACATTACTGAAGCACACAAACCGATGAGGAGGAAAGCGAAGATGCCGGCAGGCACTTCACCCCATACCAAACTCATGGTGGTGTAGTCGATACCAGGACACTTAACAGTCATTGTTGAAGGAAGCACCATACCGATGGCTACGAGCACCATTGCCACAAAGCTTACAGAAGCAATCATTGTCTTAGGAGCAATCTTGCCACCGAAGATACCACCGAGGAAACGACCGATGAGCATGAAGATGAAGTAAACAGCACTCAATGTGCCGCAATAGCCAGCGTCCATACCCATACCCGGGTTAACGGCATCCTTAGCAGATGTCAGATAGCCAAGGATGAAGGTAGGAGGACCTACCTCGATGGCTCCATACGTAGCGATGGCGAGCATACCAAGCTTGAAGTGGCGGAATGAATAGCAGCTATACTTGTCGTCGACTGTCTTCACACCATTGCTTGAGCCATGCTGCGGCTCCTCAATCTTGGTGAAGAAGATTACTACAAGAGCAAAAATGAAAATGCCAAGAGCAATGAAGAGTGCAGGAGCAGCGTCGGCCACCTTAGCCTTGGCAGCGTCGCCAATGAGGCTACCCATAAGCATGTAGACGCAAACAGCAGCGGCTGAGTTAAACACACCACCAATCTGGATGAGCTGGTTGCCAGTGCTACCGCCACCACCAAGAAGGTTGAGCATAGGGTTGACAACGGTGTTGAGCATACACATGCACAAACCTGAGATGAAGGCACCGATAAGGTAAACCACAAAGCCCATTGAGCCGCTCACCCACTGGATAAGCAAACCAATGATACCCACAATGAGGGCAGCGAGAGCTGTCTTCTTGTAGCCAATCTTGTCGATGAGAAGTCCGGAAGGAACACCCATAAGCAAATAGGCGCCAAAGTTACCGTAGTTGCCAACCTGGGCCAAGCTTTCAGGTACCTGGAAAGCATTTTTCAATATGATTGCCATTGGTGAGCAGAGATTGGTCACAAACGCAATCATAGCAAAGAGGAATATCATGGCCATAATGGCAATAATACTACCTTGTTTTTTCTTGGAATTTTCCATTGTTTTTTGTTAATTGTTTTAGTTATGTAAATTTATTTAGTCTCAAAAGCAGCTTTCAGTCAATTTATACTTGTGCCAAACTCACCTTATATATAATTATAAGATAGCACATTAATAATTGAGAATTGGGAAATTAATCCCAACCCTCAATTACGCTTAATTAACTATCTAATCTAAAATCCGAATTACTATATTCAAGTTTTTATTTGTCAACTGCAAATCTGTATACTGTCTTCTGAGTGTACTGCTCGCCCGGACGCAGCACAACCGACGGGAAGTAAGGACGATTGGGTGAGTCGGGGAAGTGCTGTGCCTCGAAACAGATTGCGCTGCGACGTGGGAATGTAGCCCCGTTCTGTCCCTTGTAGCCGTCTGCCCAGTTGTCGGTGTATACCTGCACACCCGGCTCAGTGGTGTATACCTCCATCACGCGTCCGCTCACAGGCTCCTTGATTCTTGCGGCAAAGCTAAGCTCGCCTTCCTCCTTCTTGTTCAGCACGAAGCAATGGTCGTAGCCTGCACCGTTCTTTATCTGCTCGTTGTCGGCGTCGATGTCCTGGCCCACAGTCTTGGGTTTGCGGAAGTCGAACGGAGTGCCCTCAACGCGGCGAATTTCGCCTGTCGGAATCGAAGTCTCGTCGATTGGAATATAGAAGTCGGCGTTGATTTCGCACTCAAGGTTCTCTATGGTTGGAGTTGGATTGGCGATGCCAGCGAGCGAGAAGAAACCATGGCTTGTAAGGTTCACGATGGTTTTCTTGTTTGTAGTGGCCATATACTCTATCACGAGCTCGTTGTCGTCGGTGAAGGTGTAGACTACAGTAGTCTTCATTTCTCCCGAGAAGCCTTCCTCACCGTAGGGGCTTACATACTTCAACACGAGCGTGTGGTCGTTCATCTGAAGAGCGTCCCAAACCTTTGCGTTGAAACCCTTCTTGCCGCCGTGCAAGCTGTTAGGACCATTGTTGATAGGCAGCTGATACTCCTTGCCATGCAACTGGAACTTGCCTTTGCATATTCTGTTGCCATAACGTCCAATAAGTGTAGACAGATAAGGCTCGGGCGAGTTGACGCAATCCTCTATATTGTCGTGTCCCTGAATCACGTTGGCTCTGTTGCCGTCGCGGTCGGGCACCATAATTGCTACCAACGAACCACCATAATTGGTTATTGCAACCTCATTACCCTCGCTATTTCGGAGAATATAAAGATCAGTGTCTTTACCATTGATTTTGGACTGGAAATTCTCTCTTCTCAGTCCACAGATGTTTTCTGTCTCGGTTGTGTTCATCATTTTCAATGTTTTTAGTTACCAATTCTATTATTTAATAGTGCGATAATCGTAATATCGCACTATTATAATAGTCATTTCGTTTGTATGATGCAAAGTAAACAAAAAAAAATGTAATCCCCAAGGGTTTACACAAAAAAATAGCTTTTTCAGTCGTTAAAAACAATTAACAGCCGCTAAGGAGGTCTGCCACTACATAACTGCTGCCTCCAACGAACACAAAGTCGTCGTTGGCGGCGTCCTTCAATGCCGCCTCGTAGGCCTCGTTCACGCTGTTGTAGCAGCTGCCCTTAAGCCCATGTTTCTCGCCTGTCTGCCTTACCTTCTGGGCAGGAATGGCACGATGGGTTGTGGCGTTGGTGAAATAGTAGGTGGCGTCCTTTGGCAACATCTCCATCACGCTGTTGATGTCCTTGTCGTCCACCATGCCAAACACCATTCTAAGCTGCCTGCATCGCTGCGCCTTAATCTGTCGGCTGAGATATTGCCATCCGCCAGTGTTGTGGCCGGTGTCGCACACCACAAGCGGCTCGGTTTGCAGCACCTGCCAACGGCCCATGAGTCCTGTCGACTCACACACATGGCCGAAGCCCTTGGCTATGGAGCCCTCGCTTAATATCTTATTGTGCAGGAGAATGTCGGCTACGGCCAATATGGTGTTTGCGTTCTTCACCTGATAGTCGCCCGAAAGTTCGCCCTTGACGTCTCCGTGGCGTTTTGTGGCGTAAAGGATGCCACCGTTGTCAAGATGCTCAGCCGACAATATTCCGTACGAGTCCTCGGCAAACACGATTGGGGCACCAACCTCACGAGCCTTAGTCTCGAACACGGGACGCGTCTCGCCATTCGCCTCGCCTATCACCACTGTCACACCGGGCTTGATGATGCCAGCCTTCTCGCCTGCAATCTTTGCCAGCGTGTCGCCAAGAAACTGTGTATGGTCAAGACTGATGTTGGTAATCACGGAAAGGATTGGCTTAATGATGTTGGTGCAGTCGAGCCTACCGCCAAGTCCCACCTCTATCACGGCGATGTCCACCTTCATGTCGGCGAAGTACTTGAAAGCCATCGCCGTGGTGAGCTCGAAGAACGAGGGATGCAGCGGCTCGAAGAAACTGCGCTCCTTCTCCACAAAGTCCACCACATACTGCTCGCTGATGCACTCGCCGTTGATGCGTATGCGTTCGCGGAAGTCTACGAGGTGGGGCGAAGTGAACAGTCCCACCCTCAAGCCTTCTGCCTGTAGCATGGCGGCAATAGTGTGCGAGCAGGAACCCTTGCCGTTGGTGCCTGCCACGTGAATGGTCTTGAATTGGCGGTGTGGATGGTTGAAATGCTCGTCGAGAGCGTTGGTGTTGTAGAGTCCCTCCTTGTAAGCCGCCGAGCCTATCTTCTCGAACACGGGAGTGGAATTGAACAGATATTCCACTGTTTCTTTGTAATTCATCACTATATATAAATAATGTGTAAAAGGCCGGGCGATTTCTCACCCGACCTCCTGCCGTATAAAAAATGCTGTTTCTCTTAATTGAAATAGTTCTTGAAACGCTCGAATATCGACTTCTTAGTGGCCTTGTCTCCCTTGAAATTGTCGCTTTCGCGGAATTTCTCGATAGCCTTCTTCTCGTCACTCGACAGGGTCTTAGGCACGTAGACGCTGATGTTCACCACCAAGTCGCCCGTACCGTTGCCGTAGCCAGGCACCGATGGCAGGCCCTTGCCGCGCAGGCGCAAAGTCTTGCCAGGCTGAGTGCCCGGCTCCACCTTTATCTTCACCTTGCCGCCGTCGATGGTAGGAATCTCCACATCGCCACCAAGCACAGCAGTTGGGAAGTCGAGCAAGAGGTTGTAGATCACGTCGTTGCCGTCGCGCACGAAGGTGTCGTTAGGCTCCTCGGTGATGTACACCTGTATGTCGCCGCTGATGCCGTTGTGCTGTCCGGCGTTGCCCTTGCCAGGCACGTTCACAACCATGCCCTCGGCCACACCGGCAGGAATCTTCACTTCCACAACTTCCTCGCCCTTAACAACACCTGTGCCACCACACTCAGTACACTTGTTCTTGATCACGGTGCCCTCACCATGACATGTGGGGCACTCCGACTGCGTCTGCATCATGCCAAGCATGGTGCGCACAGTGCGGCTCACCACTCCACTGCCGTGGCATGTGGGGCAGGTCTCGCTGCCACTACCTGCCTCGGCTCCAGTGCCGTGGCAATGCTGACAGGCTACGTCCTTCTTCACCTTGAACTTCTTGGTGGTGCCCGTAAGAACCTCCTGCAAGGTGAGGCTCACCTTCATGCGCAGGTCAGCACCTCTGTACTGTGGCTTGCGGCGAGCACCGCCGCCACCTCCAAAGCCACCGAAGCCTCCGAAGCCGCCACCGCCGTGTCCGCCGAAAATGTCGCCGAACATCGAGAAGATGTCGTCCATAGAAGAGAAGCCGCCGCCGTCACCGAAGCCGCCGCCCGGAGCGTTGAAGCCAAACTGGTCGTACTGCTGGCGCTTCTGTTGGTCGTGCAGCACGTCGTAAGCCTCGGCAGCCTCTTTGAATTTCTCCTCAGCCTCCTTGTTGCCGGGGTTGCGGTCGGGGTGATATTTTATGGCTATTTTTCTATAAGCCTTCTTTATTTCGTCGTCTGTGGCAGTCTTGCTGACACCAAGCACTTCATAGTAGTCTCGCTTTGCCATTATATACTAATGTGTGATAAATATAGTTTCAAGTCTGTTAATACAATTCTATTTCGCTTCTCGTTTCGTTTTTTTTACTGTCCCACAGCCACCTTGGCATGGCGAATCACCTTATCGTTGAGCTGGTAGCCAGCCTGCACGCAGTCGATCACCTTGCCCTTCTTGTCGTCGCCCATGCCCGGCACCATAGCCACAGCCTCGTGGTAGTCGACGTCGAAGTCCTTGTTGTCGGTGTCGATTTTCTTCACGCCGAGCGACTCGAGCACCTTGTTGAACTTGTTGAAAATGAGCTGCATACCGTCCTTAATCGCCTTTGCGTCGTCGGTGTTGTTGGCAAGGGCGCGCTCAAAGTCGTCGAGGATGGGGAGCACGGCGCACACGGCCTTCTCGCTGCCGTTGAGCACGAGTTCTGCCTTCTCCTTGATGATGCGCTTTCTGAAGTTGTCGAACTCAGCTACCGAGCGCAGGTACTTGTCCTTGAGCACCTCCACCTCCTTCTTGGCGGCTTCGAGCTGCTCCTCCAAGGTTGGCTCGGCGTTGTTGGCTTCTGCCTCGCTCTTGGCCTCTTCTGCCTTTGTGTCATTAGCAGTGTCAGCACCTTCTATTTTTATGTCCTTTTCGACATTCTCGTTGTTCATTATATCTTCCTTTTTCATAATTCTTTTGTTTTTTATGTTTAATAACATATCAGCAAATACCTTGCCAATTCCACTCTTTCGAATAGATTTGGCAAGGTATTGTAGTATATTAACCATTATAAGTGTACGTATAATTACAATTATAAATTATACATTATACATTTTGGCCTTCAGCTCCTTGATGTCCTCGTTGTAGATATAGTCGTCGTAGTCCATGAGCTTGTCGATAGTGCCCGACGGTGTGAGCTCGATGATGCGGTTCGACACGGTCTGAATAAACTCGTGGTCGTGGCTCGAGAAGAGGATGTTGCCCTTGAAGCCCACAAGGTTGTTGTTGAAAGCTTGGATACTCTCAAGGTCCAAGTGGTTGGTAGGAGTGTCGAGGATGAGGCAGTTGGCATTCTTAAGCTGCATACGCGCAATCATACATCTCATGCGCTCGCCACCCGAGAGCACGTTCACCTTCTTCATCACGTCCTCGCCCGAGAAGAGCATTCTGCCAAGGAAACCCTTCATCACCACCTCGTTGCCCGGTCCGTACTGGCTGAGCCAGTCAACAAGGTTCTTGTCGCTCTTGAAGAACTCGGTGTTGTCGAGGGGCAGGTAGGCTGTGGTGATGGTCACGCCCCACTTGTAGGTTCCGGCTGCTGCCTCGCGGTTGCCGTTGATTATCTCGAAGAGGGCTGTCATGGCCTTTGGGTTGTGGCTGAGGAACACCACCTTCTCGCCCTTCTCGATGTTGAAGCTCACGTTGTCGAACAATACAGTTCCGTCCTCGTCGACAGCCTTCAGGCCCTCCACTTCAAGAATTTGGTTGCCCGGCTCGCGCTCCATCTGGAATATGATGCCCGGATACTTGCGGCTCGACGGGCGTATTTCCTCCACGTTCAGCTTCTCAAGCATCTTCTTGCGGCTTGTTGTCTGCTTGCTCTTTGCCACATTGGCAGAGAATCGGCGGATGAACTCCTCAAGCTCCTTGCGCTTCTCCTCGGCCTTCTGGCGCTGGTTCTGTGCCTGGCGCAGGGCGAGCTGCGAGCTCTCGTACCAGAAAGAGTAGTTGCCGGCGAACACAGTCACCTTGCCGAAGTCGATGTCCACGGTCTGTGTGCTCACAGCGTCGAGGAAGTGGCGGTCGTGGCTCACCACGAGCACGGTCTGCTCCACGTTGCTCAGATACTCCTCAAGCCACTGTACGGTGTCGAGGTCGAGGTCGTTGGTAGGCTCGTCAAGCAGCAGGTTGTCGGGGTTGCCAAAGAGGGCCTTTGCCAGCATCACGCGCACCTTCTCGTTGTTCGAGAGCTCGCTCATCTGCTTCTCGTGCAGCGCCTCGGCTATGCCAAGGTTGGAGAGCATCTGTGCGGCGTTGCTCTCAGCCTCCCATCCGTCCATCTCGGCGAACTTAAGCTCAAGCTCTGCTGCGCGGTTGCCGTCCTCCTCTGTCATTTCGGGCTTGGCATAAAGTGCCTCACGCTCCTTCATGTTGTTCCAAAGTGGCTCGTGGCCCATGAGCACGGTGTCGAGCACTCGGTATTCGTCGAACTTGAAGTGGTCCTGCTCAAGCACGGAGAGACGCTCGCCTGGTCCGAGCTCCACAGAACCCTTGTTAGGTTCCAAATCTCCACTGATTGCACGCAAAAGAGTTGACTTTCCTGCACCATTGGCGCCGATTACTCCATAAATGTTTCCTGCGGTGAACTTCAGGTTGACGTCCTTGTACAGGACTCTTTTACCAAATTGAATAGCGAGATTTTGTACTGTTATCATTTCTGTTTAAAACTTTAAATATAAGCGGGATAATGAATTTCTATTTTTTGAAATCGTGCCGCTGCCCTGCCTTTTGGCTTAAGCCACAAGCCGATTTCACAGTTTCAGCGTGCAAAGTTACTCAAAATCTTTGACATAACCGTCAAGTAGCCGAATGTTTTTTATTTTTAACACACAGCGACAGCGAATGGAGCAAAAAGGAGGTTGAGCATTAATCCGCCCAACCTCCTTTTTGCTATGCCTCCGAGCCGAGGTCGCCATCCTCGCCCGACGAGCCGCCGCCCTCCTGCGAGGTATTGCCGCTGCCCGGCTTGCTGCCCGTACCGCTTGAACTGTCGCCGCCCGGGGTGCCCGTGCCGCCGCCGTTTGGGTCGTTCTCCGGGTCGTCGATGGTTCCGTCGTCGCCCGAGGTTACCTTCTTCACCACGTTGCCGTTGCGGTCGTAGCAGGTGATGTTGATTGAGGTCTCGGCAAGCTCGCGCTTGATGAGCGGATTCGGGGTGAAAATCACTCGGCGCGAGGTGATGATGCCCGATGCCACGTCGTTCACCGATGCCACACTCTTGGCGCGCACGCCCAGGCGCATGGTGCCCAGTCCGGGGATGGCTACCGAGTGACCCTCAGTGGCCCACGCCTTGATCACGTCGCCTGCTGCGTCCCAACAGGCCTGCATCACGCCGCGGCTGACGCCTGAGCGGAGAGCTGCCTCCTGAATAACCTTCGCCTCCGA
>CAKQEI010000038.1 GCA_934230115.1 uncultured Prevotella sp.
ATTATGCGCTGTTATGTGCATAAATATTTAAATCTCTGTTAATTTTATTCAAAAATTTATTATAGCTCATATTTATTCTGAAAATGGCAATAAAGACAAGGCGATAAAGTATGGGGCAGAGTTTGTGCGTATGTCCGAAAAGCTTGACCTTGCCAAGAACTCGGAACTGGCTGCTACAGTCAACAACAAATACAAGTACCATCTCGACCAATCGCGTATGCAGAAGATGGAGAGTGAACGCACTATGTATCTGCGTATTGCGTTGACTATTGGCTTCTCAGCAGTATTGCTCACCTTGGCATTCGTAATTTTCTATATGCGCAAAAAGAACATCACGCTCAGAAGGCAACTTACCCTTACCGACAGTCTGAACTCCGTGAAGGCTCAAATGCGCGACATCAAGAAGAATACTCTGCTAAAGGAGCAACAGTTGGCTTCAGCACAAAGCGAGATAGCCGCCAAGGAGCAGAAGATGAAGGAAATCAGCGAGGAGCTTCAGCACAACGAGCAACTGCTCGAAACCACCCAGAAGAGTCTCAACGACAAGATGAAGCAGAGCGAACAACTAATGCAGATGCTACACAAAGCCGAGCTTGAGGACTCGGCAAGCGATGTGGTGGAGGCTGTGAGAAAGTCGGCTGAGGGCAAGAAGAAGCTCTCTGCCACGGAATGGCAACAGCTATATTCTGCCGTCAACAGCCTCTATCCCGACTTCAAGGACTCGCTCGTGAGCCGCGACGGTAACCTAAGCGAGCAACAAATGCAAATGTGCTATCTGATGCGCATCGGACTGACGGGTCCGCAGATTAACAACGTGGTGGACATATCGCGCACTACTGTTTGGCGATGGACCAACGCCAACAAATGGATTTACGACATTTGAATTGCCTCGGCAGGAAAAACAGCCTTTATATTGTGGACATTTTCACAATATAAAGGCTGTTTTTTACTTGACTTTCTTAAGATTTAGAACATAATTAATAATTTCAATGCAAAATATGGAGTGTTGAACGATAATACATAACAACATTTCCTACAAGAATCAAAGCCATCTCGGCATATATTCTTATAACATCCTTGCTGCAGCCCGCTTTATGGCAGGAGTAGAGAGAGAGGACTCCTGACAATAAAGCGAGGGCACTAAACGTCAACGACACCACAGAGAAGTGAAAGGCTATCAAAGCCGAGACTGTAAGATAAGTCAACAATTTTGTAGCTTTCACCATTTTCTGTAGCACCATTTCTGTGCCATTAGTACTGCTTTTAGCAAGCTTGCGTTGCCAAATATAATAGTCTACACAACATAATACGATGCAGATTAAAAGAAAATAAGTGTTGTTGAATAAAAAATTAAAAATGTTTTCCATACGATTGAATGTTGATTTTTATTTATTAATGTTCCTCGGAAATTATATTCCCACTTAGTTAGTAGGACTTATATTCCAGCTTCGTCAAAAAGCTTGCCGTATTGTTCGTCAATATTCTTTTTGTACCGCTTGCTGCGGTAGTGTCCGATAATGGTAAACACCAAGCTGTTTACGGCACATGCAATGCTGATGATGGTCAGGGCTTGACCTGTAGTTCTGCTTGAAAGATCCCATAAGTCCCAGCCCATGACAATGTCGATGATTGCCTCTATTATACAGAAGACAACTATAAAGATTACGAAATCTATGGTTCCGTTGACAATCTTGTTTTTTAGCGTTTTGTTCATTGTCTAATATTTTTAGTGAATACTTTAACTTTTGCTTATTTTCTGACGCAAAATTATAAATTGTTTTCTCATCCGCAAAATTTCAGTTGTTTCATTTTGTTTCAACATATAAAGATTTCTCCATAACACACGGTAAAACATTAATTATTAACGACATGGCGAAATGAAACATTTGAAACAACCAACTGAAATCTGAAACAACTGAAACAAAAAACTGGCTTTATTAATGCAAATGTGCTATCTTTTTATGGAAACGAATGGAGCTACGCTTCCTTCGGGATCCGTTCGGGATTCGTTCGGGATTCGTTCGGGATGTTGCATCCTCTGTCTTAAAAATATGTTAATTGACAAAAATAAGAGTGCAGATGGAACAACCATCTATGGTGTTTCTATATATGTACAGATGACCGATAAAGAATTGAAGACTATGCAGAATAGCGCACAATAAAAACAAATGTTGGCTAAGAGCTGCAAAACAGCACTTAGCCAACATTTGTTTTTATTGTTTTTATTTCAAAGAATATTCTTGCCTTAAATCTCCTTCTTGCTCTTCATTTCCTTAAGCAACGCCAGCGCCTTGTTCTCCTCAGCCTCCATAATCTCGCGTTCGCCCGGACCCTTGTCGTTGATTCCGCAAAGATGCAGAATGCCATGGATGATGACGCGATGAAGCTCGTCGTCGTATTCCTTGCCAAATTGCTCGGCATTGGTACGCACGGTGTCGAGCGAGATTACTATGTCGCCGCTCACGATACCCGGCTCGTCGTAGTCGAACGTAATCACGTCGGTGTAGTAATCATGACCAAGATACTCGTTGTTGACTTCGAGAATCTTCTCGTCGTCGACAAACATATAGCCTATCTCACCCACTTTGAGGTTGTAGGTGGCAGCCACGGCACGTATCCATGCCGAGGTGTCGCGCTTCTTAATCTTCGGCATTTTCACGCCGTCTACATTATATGTTATCATAATGCTTAATGTTTTTTGATGTTCATGAATTTGATTGTTGTTATGGCTTGGGCAGAAACATGCTGCAGTCGCGCCCGAAATGGGTAAGCTCGCGCACTACCGACGACGAGATGCAGTCCATGCCAGGCTCGGCATAGAGCAATACGGTCTCGATGCCCGTAAGGCGGCGGTTGATGTCGGCCTGGTCGCGCTCAAACTCAAAGTCCTTCACCGAGCGCACTCCCTTGACTATGAACTCAGCCCCCATGCGGCGGGCAAAGTCAACAGTAAGGTCGCTATACTGCTCCACGCTTATGCGCTCGTCGCCGCTGTAGAGCCGCCTTATTGCCTCCACACGCTCCTCAGCCGAGAGCATGTAGCGTTTCGACTCGTTCACGCCCACGCCAATGACAAGCCTGTCGAACAGCTTAACGGCACGCCTCACCACGGAGTCGTGACCAATGGTAAAGGGGTCGAACGACCCCACGAATATTCCCGTTCTTTGCATTCTATGATGTGTTAAGTATTTGCAAAAGTAATATATTTATTTCAAGTTGTAGGCTTTTTGTTTCAAATAATTTGGCGGTTTCGAGAATTATTACGTAATTTGCATAACACATAAGACAGAAAAAAACATAATAATGGAATATACTATAAACGTTCGTGGTCAGCTCATAGACCTCGCACGCCCTATGGTGATGGGCATACTCAACGCCACACCCGACTCGTTCTACTCAGGCAGCCGCAAACAGACTGAGACTGAGATAGCCAACCGCGCCAACCAGATCATCGAGGAAGGCGGACGCATAATTGACGTGGGAGCCTTCTCCACACGTCTAGGAGCCGAAGTGGTGAGCGTGGAGGAAGAGACGGAGCGACTGCGACGCGCCTTGCATATAGTGCGCCGGGAGCAGCCCGACGCCATAATAAGCGTTGACACCTATCGCCCGCTTGTGGCCCGCAAATGCGTGGAGGAGTTTGGAGCAGACATCATCAACGATGTGTCGGAGGGTGGACTCACGGGCATCGTGGGACAGGCCATTCACGAGGAGGGCGACATGTTTGAGACTGTTGCCAAGCTCGGAGTGCCGTATATACTAATGTCGGTACAGCCCACGCTCAAGCAGATGATGATGAACTTTGCGGCTGAGGTGCAACGTCTGCGCGACCTTGGAGCCAAGGACATCATCCTCGACCCCGGCTATGGCTTCGGCAAGACTCTTGAGCAGAACTACGAGATTATGAGCCATGCCGAACAGTTGCTCGAACTCGAACTGCCCGTGCTCGTGGGCATCTCGCGCAAGAGCATGATATACAAACTCATAGGCGGCGACCCTACCACTTCGCTCAACGGCACTACTGTCCTCAACACAATTTCCCTGATGAAGGGAGCGTCGATTCTGAGAGTGCATGATGTGAGGGAGGCGGTGGAAGTTTGCAAAATTGCGGAGAGATTTTGAATTTTGAATTTTGAGTTTTGAATTTTGAATTGTCGGCAAAGCCGATTTTGAGTTTTGAATTTTGAGTTTTGAGTTGTCGGCAGAGCCGATTAGGAATTGTTCAATTTTGAATTGGTTGGGCAATAATTCAAAATTCATAATTCATAATTCATAATTCAAAATCGGCTTCGCCGACAACTCAAAACTCAAAATTCAAAATTCAAAACTCAAAATCGGCTTCGCCGATAATTCAAAACTCAAAACTCAAAACTCAAAACTCCAATATGTTTGATTTCGGAATAAAAGACATTATCGACATACTGCTTGTCGCCCTGATGCTCTACTACATCTACAGACTGATGAAGGAGAGCCGCTCGCTCAACGTCTTCATAGGCATCATCGTGTTTGTGCTTGTGTGGCTGTTTGTGAGCCAGGTGCTTGAGATGCGCCTCTTGGGGGCAATCATGGACAAACTGGTGTCGGTGGGAGTGATTGGCCTCATCGTGCTCTTCCAGGAAGAGATACGACGATTCCTCTACTCGCTCGGAGCCCACCAAAGGTTTGCCGCCGTGGCTAAATTCTTCATAAGCGGCAAGTCGAAGCAGGAGACTGTGGACAAGGAGACCGTGATACCCATCGTGATGGCGTGCATGGACATGTCGCGCGGCAAGGTGGGAGCACTCATCGTGATAGAGCGAGGCATACGCCTTGACGACATCGTGGACACGGGCGACCTGATTGACGCACGCATCAACCAACGACTCATTGAGAACATCTTCTTCAAGAACTCGCCGCTGCACGATGGTGCTATGGTCATCACGGGTAAGCGAATAAGGGCGGCAGGATGCATCCTGCCCGTGTCACACAACCATGACATTCCAAAGGAATTGGGATTGCGCCACCGTGCCGCTCTCGGCATCTCGCAGGACAGCGACTGCATAGCCGTGGTTGTGTCGGAGGAGACGGGCGGCATTAGCGTTGCCATAAAGGGCAACTTCCAGCTGCGACTGTCGGCTGAAAAACTGGAGAATATCCTATCGAAGGAAATGAACTTCTAATACGAATATTTCCTCTTGATAGAAATGTATTTTTAAGAATAAAACGAATTTATGAATATAGACAACACACTACAAAAGCTGCATATCGAAGAACTCAACGCCATGCAGCACGACACTATCGACGCTGTGCTCCATTCCGACCGCGACGTGGTGGTGCTCGCTCCTACGGGCAGCGGAAAGACCCTCGCCTATCTGTTGCCCATCGCCTCGCGTCTCGACCCCAAGGTGGACGAGGTGCAAGCCGTGGTGATTGTGCCTGGACGCGAACTCGCCATGCAGTCGAACGATGTGTTCAGACGCATGGGCAGCGGACTGCGCTCGGAATGCCTCTACGGAGGACGCCCAACAATGGACGAGCATCGCACCATCATGCGCACCCGGCCACAGATTGTGTTCTGCACCCCAGGACGACTGAACGACCATATCGACAAGCTCAACTTCTCGGTGGACAACGTGAAGTGGCTCGTTATCGACGAGTTTGACAAGTGCTTGCGCATGGGTTTCCGTGCCGAGATGCAGAAGGCTGTGGAGAGTCTGCCCAATGTGGAGCGTCGCATCCTGCTTTCTGCCACAGATGCCGAGGAGATGCCTTCGTTTGTGCGCATGGGACGCACAGAGCGTGTGGACTACCGCATCGACGAGGAACAGACGCCCGACCGCATCGGACTCTACACGGTTAAGTCGCCCGAGAAGGACAAGCTGCCTATATTGGCAAAGATGTTGCGCGGCTTCGGCGACGAGCAGACGATTGTGTTCATGAACTATCGCGACGGTGTGGAGCGCGTGAGCCGATTCCTTGCCGACGAGGGTTTCGCCGTGAGCAGTCTGCATGGCGCTCTCGACCAGAAGCAGAGAGAGGAGGCTGTCTACCGCTTTGCCAACCAGTCGGTAAGAGTGCTTGTGGGCACCGACCTTGCCGCACGCGGACTGGACATTCCCGAAGTAAACAACGTGATACACTACAACTTGCCTGTGGGCGAGGATGAATATATCCACCGTGTGGGACGTACCGGACGATGGGAGTCGACGGGCAAGGCTTTTATGATAATTGGTCCGGAGGAGCATCTGCCCGAATACGTGAAAGAATCTACCGAGGAATATAATGTGCCCGAGACTTCGGCTGCTCCTCTGCCTCCACGCATGGCTACGCTATACATAGGCAAGGGCAAGAAGGACAAGATATCAAAGGGCGACATCCTTGGTTTCCTTTGCAAGACATGCGGACTCAAAGGCGCGGACATAGGACGCATCGACGTGTACGAACGCTATGCCTATGTGGCTGTGGACAACAGCAAAGTGCGCTCGGTGGTGAAGAAAGCCACGGGAGTAAAGATTAAGGGACTGAAAACTGTAGTGGAACAGGCATTTTAAAGAAAAGGACTTGAAAGAATGAAACCTGAAACCTTAAACCAACCTTCAGATGCAAACAAGCCTACGGCTCGTATATGCGTGGTGATTCCATGCTACAACGAGGAGGAGGTGTTGCCGTGGGCTATGGACAAGCTCCAGACTATGCTCCAAAGACTTAAGCGGGAGACTGGGGCCTACGGCTCGCTGCTGCTCGTAGACGACGGCAGCCGCGACCACACATGGCAGCTCATAGAGCAATTCGCCGCACAACACTCCAATGTGTCGGGCATAAAGCTCTCGCACAACGAGGGCCACCAGGGCGCATTGTGGGCTGGTATGCAGGAGAGTCTTGAGATATGCGACGCTATGGTGTCGATAGACGCCGACTTGCAGGACGACGAGAACACTATCATCGACATGACACGACAGTTTCTCTCGGGTTGCGACATAGTGTACGGAGTGCGCAAGGAGCGCAAGACCGACACATGGTTCAAGCGCATGACGGCTCTCACGTTCTACAGAATAATGCAGACTGCCGACCCGGAGATTATCTACAACCATGCCGACTTCCGACTGATGAGCAACCGCACGGTAAGGGCTCTGATGCAATATCCCGAGCGCAACATGTTTCTGCGAGGCATGGTGAGACAGTTGGGATTCAGCGAGGGCTACGTCTACTACAACCGCACGGCACGCACGGCAGGTGAGTCGAAGTATCCGTTCACCAAGATGCTTTCGTTCTCCATCGACGGCATCACGTCGTTCTCTACCGCCCCGCTCAAGTTCATCACCTTCGCCGGACTCACCATGACGCTCATCTCCATGCTCATCATCATCTACGGACTCTTCGAGCATTTCATGGGCAAGACCATAGTGGGATGGACCTCGCTCATGGTGTCTATGTGGTTCATAGGCGGAGTGATAACTACCGGAGTGGGCATAGTGGGCATGTATATAGGCAAAATCTACACAGAGGTGAAACGCCGCCCAAGATATTTTGTAGACAGAAAGGTGGGGTTTAAAGTGAGTAAAGAATAAAGCAACAATCAACTAAAACATTATTATATATACAAACAATGGAAATTATAGATTTCAGCAAGTCAAACTCCATCATCAACAAGTATATGGCGGAGATGCGCGACAAGGACTATCAGAAAAACCGTCTGCTGTTCCGCAACAACATCATGCGTGTGGGCGAGCTTATTGCCTACGAGCTTAGCAAGACTTTCGACTACGAGGAGCGCGACATACAGACTCCACTTGGCGTGGCCAAGGTGAACGTGCCTACCGACAAACTCGTGCTTGGCACCATCTTCCGTGCCGGACTGCCCTTCCACCAGGGATTCCTCAACATCTTCGACCACGCAGGCAACGCCTTCGTCTCAGCCTACCGCGAGTATGAGGATGCCGAGCATACCAAGGTGGGTATACACGTGGAGTATCTCGCCACACCCGACCTCAACGATGCCACCCTGCTCATCGTTGACCCTATGCTCGCCACAGGCGGTTCTATGGAAATGGGCTACAAGGCTTTGCTCACCAAGGGAAATCCCAAGAAGGTGCACGTGGTGTGCGTGATGGCTTCGCCTGAGGGCATAGAGCATATACGCAAGACATTCCCCGAGGACACCACTATCTGGTGTGCGGCAGTAGATCCAGGACTCAACGAGCACAAATATATCGTGCCAGGCTTTGGCGATGCGGGCGACTTGTGCTACGGAGGAAAGATCTAAGTTCTGCTTTTGCAGAACCGATAATAAAACAATAAGGAAGACTGTCGAGAGCTTGCTCTCGTTAGGTCTTCCTTATTGTTTTATTATCGAAACCCGAAGAATGAGGGTTTTGCCCACAATCGGGTGTTTTTAATGTTTTTGTCAAAGCCCTACCCTATAACATATAAGGCAAAGCATCAAGAGTATTATGCCTCGCGCTGGCGTGTTCCCATGCGGGCCTCAACAACATTCACTACATAGTCGCCAAGTTTCTCACATTCAGAGACAATGTCCATGTACATTGTGCCGATGGCATAGGTGTACTTATGGTCGTTGACATCGTTGATGTTCTGCGAGCGCAACTGGTTGCGGTAGTTGTTGATCTCGTTCTCCACGTTGAACGAGCGGTTGACGTCGAGATTGTCGCGACGACCGGTGAGCATCACGTTCATCTGAGTGAGCGAGTCGTCGGTAAGCTCGAACATCTGATGCAGATGCTCATACTGCTGTTCGGTGAAGTCCTCCTTGCCCTTGAGCTTGCGGCTGATGGTGCGGGCGATGTTGAAGCAAGAGTCGCCAATCGACTCAATCTCCGAAATCTCGCGGAGCATGGCGCGAATCTTAGCCTTGGTGTCGTCGGAAAGGTGAGCGTCAGACACATTGTCCAGATAGTTGGCAATCTCAATCTCCATGTTGTCGGAAATGCTCTCATACTTCTCGATGCGCGAATAGAGCTTTGTGAACGCAGCATCGTCCTTCACTCCAAGCAGCTCTCTCACCATGCCAAACATACGCTGTATGCGCTCTGCAAACGACTGAATCTCCTTCTGTGCCTCAAGCACAGAGAGCTCCGGAGTCTTCATGATAGAAGTGCCACCGATATAGCGCAGGCGGAAGTCGTCCTCGTCTTTCTTGGCAGAAGGCTTGATGACGTAGCACACGAAACGCTCCATCTGAGGAATGAGCCAGATAAGGATGGTTGTGTTGCACACGTTGAAGGTTGTGTGGAAGGCGGCAAGCACCACCGAGAGACGGGTTGCGTCAATATGGTCGGCATGAGGGTCGACGCCCACAAAACCACACACCATATCAATAAACGGATAGAAGATGCAGAGCACCCATATCACACCAAACACATTGAACGTGAGGTGGGCAAGGGCAGCACGGCGTGCCTGGGTGTTGGCTCCCATGGCAGCAATGTTAGAGGTGATGGTTGTACCGATGTTCTCGCCAAGCACCAAGGCAATACCCATATATATAGGTAGCACACCGCTGGAGCAGAGCACCATGGTGATGGCCATGAGCGCGGCAGACGACTGCATACAGAACGTGAGCACGGTGCCTATGCCAAGGAATGAGAATATGGTGATGTAGCTGTCTTTATCGAACGAAGAGAAGAAATCGATAACCATCTGGTTATGGCTGAGGTCCATTTCCTTGCCAGTAGCTCCGAGCGTGGAAATGGCGAAGAACATAAACGCTACACCAAAGAGGAAATCGCCTATGTAGCGTTGTTTCTTACGATAAATAAGCAATAATGCAATAAAGAATACGGGGAACACGATGTTCGCCATATTAAACGAGAAGCCGAGCGTCATAATCCATGCCGTGAACGTGGTACCGATATTGGCACCCATAATCACAGATATGGCCTGCGCAAGGGTTAGCAGTCCGGCGTTGACAAAGGATACAGTCATCACCGTCGTTGCAGTCGACGACTGCACCGATGCTGTTACGAACATACCGGTCAAGAGACCGGTAAAGCGGTTGGTAGTCATTGCTCCGAGGATGTGGCGAAGCTGCGAGCCTGCCATCTTCTGGAGTGCCTCACTCATCACCTTCATACCGTAGATGAGCAGAGCTAATGATCCGATAATTTTAAAAAAAATCCAAATCGACATATTTTAATATAAATTTATGTGGCGTTATTGCGCTTTGTGTCGAAAACGGAGTATCTTTGCCCACGGGATTGGGTATCAAGACTAAAGCATCTGTCTCTATCCCTTTCCGCCAACTACCTTTATAGAGTATTAACCCTTAAACGTAACCATAATGAAACAGTTGATACAAATCCGTTGCAAAAATAATAAAAAAACTTTAAAAGTCGAAACAGGAAGTACACTTTCTGACATTTTTGGCAATTTAAATTTTCACATGACCTTTCCGCCTATCAGCGCCAAGGTAAATAACAAGGTTGAGGGTATGCACTACCGCGTGTACAACTCCAAGGACGTGGAGTTTCTCGACGTGCGCACTCCGTCTGGCTCACGTGCCTACACACGCACATTATTCTTCGTGCTGTGCAAGGCTGTGCACAAGCTCTTTCCTGGCTGCGAGGTTGTAATAGACATTCCCGTGAGCAACGGCTACTATTGCGACTTGCGCCTGGGCCGCCCCGTCACTACAGCCGATGCCGACGCTATACGCGCCGAGATGCAAAACATTATCAACCGTGCCATTCCAATACGCCGCCATGAAGTGCCAACCGAGGAAGCCATAGACATGTTCGAGAAATACGGCTACCACGACAAGGCTCTGCTCCTGCGCACAACGGGCAAGCTATATACATTATATTATGATATTAACGGCTACGTGGACTATTTCTACGGCACTATGCTCACCAACACATCCCAACTGACACTCTTCGGACTGGAGAAATACTACGACGGACTCTTGCTGCGCATACCCTCGCTCGACAACCCAACACAACTGGGCAAACTCATTCGCCAGGACAAGATGTTCGAGATATTCCAGGAGCACCACCGCTGGCAGCGACTCCTTGGCATGTCTACCGTGGGCATGTTCAACGAGGCTGTGAGCCAAGGCCACGCCACGGAGATTATAAATGTGGCAGAGGCTCTGCAAGAAAAGAAGATAGCAAACATAGCCGAGGACATAGCCCAAAGACAAAGAGTGAAGATGGTGCTCATAGCCGGACCATCGTCATCGGGCAAGACCACAACATGCAAGCGACTTTCCATACAGCTTGTGTGCAACGGCATACGGCCTGTGCCAATATCACTCGACGACTATTTTGTCGACCGCGAACTCACGCCACGCGACGAGAAGGGCGACTACGACTTCGAGTCGATACGCGCCCTGAACCTCGAACTCCTCAACAAGCAACTCATGCAGTTGTTCAAGGGCGAAGAGGTGGAGTTGCCAAAGTACAACTTCATCAAGGGCAAGAGCGAGCCGAGCGGAGTGAAGATGCGCATGCACCCCAACGACGTGCTTGTGGTGGAAGGCATACACGCACTCAACCCCGAGCTTACGGCACAGATACCCGACGAACTGAAATATCGTGTCTATGCGTCAGCCCTCACCACAATACTTCTCGACGACCACAACTATATCCCCACTACCGACAACCGACTGCTCAGACGCATCATACGCGACGACAAGCAGCGAGGATGCTCGGCACAGACCACCATACACCGCTGGGCATCCGTGAGAGCCGGAGAGAACAAATGGATATTCCCATTCCAGGAGAATGCCGACACTATGTTCAACACGGCTATGATATACGAGCTGTCGGCAATAAAAACACAGGCAGAACCACTTCTGGAGCGAGTGCCCGAAAACTGCGACGAATATGCCGAGGCCTACCGATTGCGCAAGTTCCTAAGCTATTTCGCCTCAATCGACCACTCTGTACTGCCACCAACCTCATTGCTCAGAGAGTTCCTTGGCGGCAGCTCATTCACATACTAATGAGTGGAAGAAAGAAAATAATCACGCAAAATTGCCACATCTAAGTAGCAAACCGCATACGGATGAAAGAATTTCCGATATTTTAACATAAAAAAGATTGCGACAATGCAAATTTTGTACGCAAAGAATATTGTTATCTTGTAGTTTTTTCATAACTTTGCGGTGGTAATAAAAAGGAGCGGCAAACAAGCCGAGCCCGATTACACCTATTTATATAATAAGACAATGAAAGTCGCCTGGACAGAAACGACGGCCCCGATCAGGCAATAGCGGAGTCAGGCCTACGGAAGTTGATCTATAATTCACATCTAAATATTATTTTTACAAAAAATGGCAAAGTTAGATTTGACACAGTACGGAATTACTGGTTCTACAGTAATCGCTCACAATCCGTCTTATGAGAAGTTGTTCGAAGAGGAAACAAAGGCTGGTCTCGAAGGTTTCGAGGTAGGTCAGCAGACTGAACTCGGTGCTGTCAACGTAATGACAGGTATCTACACCGGTCGTTCACCTAAGGACAAGTACATCGTAATGGACGAGAACTCTAAGGACACTGTATGGTGGACTACAGAGGAATATAAGAATGACAACCACCCGATGTCTGAAGAGGTTTGGGCAACGGTTAAGGATATCGCCAAGAAGGAGCTTTGCAACAAGAACCTCTATGTAGTAGACGGTTTCTGCGGAGCTAACAAGGATACACGTATGGCTGTTCGTTTCATCGTTGAGGTTGCTTGGCAGGCTCACTTTGTAACAAACATGTTCATCCGTCCTACAGCTGAGGAGCTTGAGTCTTTCGAGCCTGACTTCGTTGTTTACAACGCATCTAAGGCTAAGGTAGACAACTACAAGGAGCTCGGTCTGCACTCAGAGACTTGCGTTGCTTTCAACGTAACTTCTAAGGAGCAGGTTATCATCAACACATGGTACGGTGGTGAGATGAAGAAGGGTATGTTCTCTATGATGAACTACTTCCTCCCGCTCAAGGGCATCGCTTCTATGCACTGCTCAGCTAACTGCGACAAGAACGGTGAGAACACAGCTATCTTCTTCGGCCTCTCTGGTACAGGTAAGACTACTCTTTCTACCGACCCGAAGCGTCTCCTCATCGGTGATGACGAGCACGGATGGGACGACAACGGCGTATTCAACTTCGAGGGCGGCTGCTATGCTAAGGTTATCAACCTTGACAAGGAGTCTGAGCCAGACATCTACAACGCAATCCGTCGTGACGCTCTCCTCGAGAACGTAACAGTTGCTGCTGATGGCAAGATTGATTTCGCTGATAAGAGCGTAACTGAGAACACTCGTGTTTCTTACCCAATCTTCCACATCAACAACATCCAGCCGGGTTCTTCTGCACCAGCTGCTAAGCAGGTTATCTTCCTTTCAGCTGACGCATTCGGTGTATTGCCTCCAGTTTCTATCTTGACTCCGGAGCAGACTCAGTACTACTTCCTCTCAGGCTTCACAGCTAAGTTGGCAGGTACAGAGCGTGGCATCACAGAGCCTACTCCTACATTCTCAGCTTGCTTCGGCCAGGCATTCCTCGAGCTGCACCCGACTAAGTATGCTCAGGAGCTCGTTAAGAAGATGGAGAAGAACAACGCTAAGGCTTACCTCGTTAACACTGGTTGGAACGGTACTGGCAAGCGTATCTCTATCCGCGACACACGTGGTATCATCGACGCTATCTTGAGCGGTGACATCGACAAGGCTCCTACAAAGCAGATTCCGATGTTCGACTTCAAGGTTCCGACAGAGCTTCCTGGTGTAGCTACTGAGATTCTTGATCCGCGCGACACTTACGCTGAGGCTGCTCAGTGGGAGGAGAAGGCTAAGGACCTCGCTGCTCGCTTCATCAAGAACTTCGCTAAGTACACAAACAACGAGGCTGGTAAGGCTCTTGTTGCTGCTGGTCCTCAGCTCTAATCTTTAGACAGAATAAAGACTAAATAAAAAAAAGGTTTGTATCTTTTAATCGGGATACAAACCTTTTTTAGTTTATTTCATATCGTTGCCATCGGCAGCAGACTACATAATCCGAACAACCCTTTAAAACCTTTTAAACCCAAAATCTACAATTAATATGGATTTGCTTTTCACTATTCTGCCCTTTGCAATAGTGTTGTATTGCGTATATAGCATCTACAAAGCGGTTTGTATAGGTACAAAAAAAAGGACGACACGAATCACTCGCACCGGCCTCTCAAAGAATAATGTTAACGAATGTTGGTTTTGGACTAAAGCAAAGCCTTAGTAATCATTTTCATGACCCCTAGGCCAACATTGCGATAGTTTCAAAATCTAATAACATAATCTTTACCTTAAAATCTATCAAACTACTAACCTAATGAAAAAACATTGCATTCTCTCGAACACGTTGCAAAGATAGTAATATGTGTGCGACAACACAAGGAAAAAAGCTATTTTTTTTGTTATACCCACAATAAATTGACATACATCAAGTGTTTAACATTTACAAACCGACAAAAATGCCTACTTTCATGAAAAAACAACCCAAACATACAATTTTGAGTTAAATCATGAAGTTTTTCGTGTCAAAATGCGTCTAAATGATAATAAAGCATTACTTTTGTAGGGCTTAAGCACTATTTGGACACAAAATCCAAACATCGTGAATATTCTATAAACAAAAAAAACATAGTTTCATGAAATTAAGAAAACTTTTGGTGGCCGCCCTCGTCTTCTTTGCAGGGCTTGCCCAGGCACAGCAGATGCCTCCGATACCAGTCGATCCCGACGTGCGTATCGGTAAGTTGGACAACGGATTGACCTACTACATCCGCCACAACAACTGGCCGGAGAACCGTGCAGACTTCTACATTGCACAGAAGGTAGGCTCCATTCAGGAAGAAGAGTCGCAGCGCGGCTTGGCACACTTCCTTGAGCACATGTGCTTCAACGGCACAAAACACTTCCCTGGCAACCAGGTTATACGCTTCTGCGAGAGCATTGGTGTGCAGTTCGGTCGCGACCTCAACGCCTACACCTCTATCGACCAGACAGTATACAACATCTCAAATGTGCCCACAACACGCCAGTCGGCTCTCGACTCTTGCTTGCTCATCCTCAGCGATTGGGCAGGTGCCCTCACTCTCGACCCTAAGGAGATTGACGAGGAGCGCGGAGTTATCCACGAGGAGTGGCGTCTGCGCACAAGTGCCTCAAGCCGTATGTTCGAGCGCAACTTGCCAGCTATCTATCCAGGCTCTAAGTATGGCAATCGCTACCCTATCGGCCTTATGTCGGTAATCGACAACTTCAAGTACAAGGAACTCTCTGATTACTATCACAAATGGTATCACCCAACCAACCAGGCCATCGTGGTTGTAGGTAATGTGGACGTAGACCACACCGAGGCAGAAATCAAGAAACTCTTCTCTGGCTTCAAGAATCCTGAGAACGCCGCTCCAGTTGTCGACGAGCAGGTGCCCGACAATGCCGAGCCTATCATCATCATCGACAAGGACAAGGAGCAGGAGACAACCGAAGTGAGCCTCATGGTAAAGCACGACGTGTTCCCCGACTCTTTGAAGCACGACGTTAACTACCTCGTGTTCAACTATGCCAAGAACGCTGCCATGAGCATGCTCAACGACCGCCTGAGAGAGAAAGCTCTCGACGCAAGCTGCCCATACGTATCGGCAAGCGCAGGCGACGGACAGTATATCTTTGCCAAGACTAAGGACGCATTCTCGCTCGACGCATCGCCTAAGGAACTCAGCAAGGCTTCAGAGAGCCTTAAGGCTGCCTACACAGAGGCTTTGCGTGCTGCCAAATTCGGCTTCACAGCTACAGAGTTTGCACGCTTCAAGGAAAGCTACCTCAGCTCTCTCGACAAGATGTACAGCAACAAGGACAAGCGCTACAACTCACAGCTCTACCGTCCGCTCGTAGACAACTTCCTTGAGAACGACCCAATGCCTTCTATCGAGTTCACATACCCGGTTATGAAGCAGATTGTGCCGATGATTCCTGTAGAGGCTGTCAACGAACTTATGAAGGAACTCGTACCTGAGAACGACAGCAACCTCGTGGTGCTTGCATTCTGCAACGAGGCAGAGGGCAACGTTTATCCTACCAAGGACCAGTTGCTCAACGCCATCAAGAGCGCACGCTCTGCCGAAATCACAGCATACGTGGACAACGTGAAGAACGAGCCTATCATGACCACAATGCCTAAGGCTGGCACCATCAAGAAGGAAGTGAAGAACGAGAAGCTTGGCTACACCACTCTCACTCTCTCCAACGGCGCTACCGTAATCCTCAAGAAGACCGACTACAAGAACGACCAGGTGCTCTTCGCAGGTCGTGCCACAGGCGGTTCTACCATCTATGGAGCCAAGGACTATGCCAACATGCAGCTCTTCAACGAGGTTATCGACGCAAGCGGTCTTGGTTCATTCTCAGCTACCGAACTTCAGAAGGCTCTCGCAGGAAAGATTGCCAACGTCAGCTTGTTGCTCGACCAGACAACAACAAACGTAAGCGGCTCATCTACTCCTAAGGACGTTGAGACCATGTTCCAGCTCAACTACCTCTACTTCACTGGCATCAACAAGGACCAGAAGTCATTCGACAACGTCATTAGCCAGTATGAGGTGCAGCTCAAGAACCGCGACCTCAACCCCGACATCGCACTCAGCGACTCTATCACAGCCACTCTCTATGGCCACAACCCACGCTTGGCTCCTATGACCGTCGACCGCTTGAAGGACGTCAACTACGACCGCATTCTTGAGGTTGCCAAGGAGCGCACAGCCAACGCCAAGGCATGGACATTCATCATCGACGGCAACTTCGACGAAGCTACCATCCGTCCTCTCATCTGCCAGTATATAGCATCTCTCCCTGTTAAGGGCAAGATTGTCAAGGGCAAGCGCGAGCTCTTCCCGGTTAAGGGTCAGGTGGAGAACATCTTCAAGCGCAAGCAGGAGACTCCAAAGTCTACAGCCTACATCATCTGGAACAACGAGACAATGCCTTACTCACAGAAGAATGCCATCTGTGCCGACATCGCTGGCCAGGTGCTCTCTATGGAATATCTCGCCAAGATACGTGAGAAGGAAAGCGCAGCCTACACAGTAGGCGCACAGGGTATTGGCGGTCTCAGCGACGACAACTACCACATCTTCCAGCTCTTGGCTTACTGCCCTATGAAGCCTGAGAAGAAGGACGTGGCTCTCAAGATTATGAACGATGAGGTGAAGACTCTTGAGAACACTTGCGACGCTGCCAAGTTTGCCAAGTGCAAGGAGTTTATGACAAAGCAGTATGCCGACCAGGTGAAGACCAACGGCTACTGGCTCAGCGTTATCTCAAGCAACGTGTTCTACGGCTTCGACAGCCATAGCAACTATATGAACATTCTCAACTCCCTCACTCCGCAGGACATCTGCAACTTCATGAAGGAGTTCAACAAGGCTGGCAACAAGGTTACTGTAATGATGCTGCCTGAGGAATAAAAAAGACACTCAATATTAACATAAGAGGTCGAGCATTTTTTGCCCGACCTCTTTTTTTTATCTGATTCTATTGTTTCTTGCATGCCCTTATCCTCGAGAGATAAGACCGCATGGAACCCTTGCTTATACATAGAATATCAGCTATCTCCTCATCACTCTTGCCAAGATGTTGAAGCATGAGTATAAGCCGGTTTTGCGTTGTAAGTCTATCATAGCTGCTTTCCAACATTTTATAGAAATCGGCATCCACTATTCTATAATATGCCATAACATCCTCCATCGCATGTGCGTCTCGTTTCTCTACAAACTTGCCCAAAGCTAATCCCTCATATATGCGCCGTCCTTTGGAAAGACTCCTTATGTAATCGCTCATGCTTTTCTTCATCTCCTTAGTCAGACGTTCCAACTCTTTTTTGTTGTCTCCATTGAGTTTCCTCAGAGTGGATATTTCTTCCGCATATTCTGAAAAGTCAGCCTTCGCCTTCAACAGCTCTTTATCCTTCCTTCTCTTCATCACAACTAAAGCAATGATAGCCACTATGAACAAAAAGCATAAACAACTGCATATACATATTGCTAATAAATTGTTTTTTGTAGTTCTCTCCTCCACTTCATCATTATCAAACTTGTACTGTATATCTTTAGTCCCTTCCACTTTATTCTTTTCCGCTAAAGAATCCATGTATTCCACCTCCTTTTTGAAGTAGAAGGCAGCTTCCTCATGTTTATTCTTAGCAAGCATCACTTGTCCAAGGCCATGGTATGCAGCTATAGTATGGTCAATTTTTGTTGACCGTTTCAACTTTTGTTTATACATATACTCTGCCTTATCATAATCTCTTTTCTTTAAATAATACATACCTGCTATTCCATATACCTTAGGGTCACAGCCTAAAGAGAGAGCCTTCTGCAAATACCGACTTGCACGTAATGTATCATTTGTTCTAAGATAATAAGCACTAACTTCAGCATAATAACCACCTTTATCCCCATCTTTACAATACTCTATATAAGGTAGGAATTGTTTTAAACATATACCAGCACTATCCTTCTTATCCATTTTACCATAACAAATATACTCACTAAATTTAGAGAACAGATATCTTGAAGGGCTCTTCATTTGCTCAGACGCAAAAGTACATTTCTTCGCATAATCGAGAGACAGCTGATAGTTCTCAGACTCAAAATTGCAATAAGCCAACGAAGACCATACCTTATATTGTAGATTTGGACTTGCCTTGCCGATTAACTTTTCTGCCTTTTTGAAATAATGTATTCCTTCTGCAACATTACCATTGTCATATAGGTCACCTGCCTTATAGTAATAAGCCTCAGCAAGCAATCTTGTATCAAAGACCTTCTCATAATAATGCACACAACTATCAATAGTACATTTCGATATTGAATTATAATTACGAGAAGCTATTTGAACACTTAACAGATTATAGTAATTATAATCATCTTCATCCCTCAAACTCTTAACATCAATTTTTCTTATTGATACAATAGCAGCCTCTACACTATCTTGTGCCAATAAACTATCTATACGTTTGAGTTCATCGCTATGATCTTTTGCACTACATGCAAACAAAATGATTGGCAGAAACAAACATGTCGCTATCTTCTTTATTTTCATTGTACCTTATTTTGATATTTCATGCAAATATACAATTATTACCTTAATAATAAATATAAAGAAACAAGTTTTTGAGGTTTAGACAGCCTTTTCTGCGTTTTTTATAACTAAAGATGTTGCAATAATTGCCTTAAAAGCATTATTTTTAAGGTATTAAAACAAGCATAAGTATCTATATATCACTAAATTATGTACGATAACGAAATTGCAACAACAGCAAAAAAATTATAACATAAAAAGTTGTATTATAAATCTTTAAATTATAATTTTGCTACAAGAAAACAATTAAACAATTATGCTTATGAATCAATATTAAATTTAAATCGTATGGGAAATATTTATATTCTTTTATTCTGCATCATATTATGTTGTGTAGACTATTATGTTTGGCAACGCAAGCTTGCTAAAAGCAGTACTAATGGCACAGAAATGGTGCTACAGAAAATGGTAAAAGTGACAAATTTGTTGACATGGCTTACAGTCTCGGCTTTGATAGCCTTTCACTTCTCTGTGGTGTCGTTGACGTTTAGTGCCCTCGCTTTATTGTCAGGAGTCCTCTCTCTCTTCTCCTGCCATAAAGCGGGCTGCAGCAAGGATGTTATAAGAATATATGCCGTGATGGCTTTGATTCTTGTAGGAAATGTTGCTATGTATTATCGTTAATTGGGACAAAGACAATGTCGCTAACTTTTGGATTTATGACACTCAAATATCATAAATACATTTGTTGGCGTTGCTCTATCACCATACTGTAGTATGCGATTATAGCATAATTTCCATAAAAATCCCTCAATGAGGGACGTTTCCCTACAAATATTTCCCTCAATGAGGGAGATTTTCGTGCAAAAATCTCCCTCATTGAGGGATTTTTAGTATTTTTGCATATACCAAAACAAGATAGTATATGATAGACTTAAATCTTTACACCTATATGAGTGAGCTGCTCAAGCAGACACCATTGAAGTTTATCCGCTACAAATACGATAAGATAAACTAGGATGCGCGTATGATAGGCATACTCGGACCACGAGGTATCGGCAAATCTACAATGGTACTGCAACGCATCAAGAACACTCCTGACAACCACAGTCTGTATGTTGCTGCCGACAACATTTATTTTGCCAATAACCGTCTTACCGACCTTGCTGACGACTTCGTGAAAGAGGGCGGCACACATCTGTATATTGACGAGGTGCATAAGTATAATGGATGGAGCAGAGAATTGAAACAGATTTACGACATTCATCCGTCGCTGCACGTGATATTCACAGGATCCTCTGTGCTCGACATTTATCGTGGCGAAGCTGACTTGAGTCGCCGTGCTCTGATGTATTTCATGTACGGACTCTCATTCAGAGAATATTTAGGGTTGTTTCATGATGTGTCATGCCCTGTCTACACATTGGACGAAATACTTGCCAACCAGGCTACAATAGATAATGTAGACCACCCGCTACCCCTATTCCGCGATTATCTTAGTCGTGGTTATTATCCGTTTGCCATACAGGGCGATTTCCCAATACGTATGCAGCAAGTTGTCGGTCAAACCATAGAGGTAGACATTCCACAATATGCAGACATGAAAGCCTCTACCTCACGCAAACTGAAACAGTTGCTGGCCATACTATCGCACCTCGCACCCTACAAGCCTGTAGCCGACAGTCTTGCCACGGAGATAGGCGTGAGTAAAAACAGCGTACCTGATTATCTTGCATATCTTGAGAAATCGGGCATGATAGGACTCTTGCGCGACGACACATCAGGCATACGCAGTCTTGGCAAGATAGAGAAGGCTTATATTGACAATCCGAGTCTGATGACAATTCTTGCCGGTGGCAATCCTGACATTGGAAACCTTCGTGAGACATTCTTCTACAATCAAATGCGTGTATGCAATAATGTCACAGCTTCGCGTGTGTCGGACTTTGTTATTGGCAAATTCACTTTTGAGATAGGCGGACGCAAAAAAGGTCAAAAGCAAATTGAGGGTATCGACAATGCCTATATCGTAAAAGACGATATAGAAATGGGAATGGGAAACATCATTCCTCTGTGGTGCTTTGGATTGAATTATTAATAATGAGGGTGTGTCTTGACACACCCTCATTAATGTTATGGAAGCCTCAACAGCATTACAATTTTTCAAATTCCTCGAAAATCTTAGCCGCTGTCTCCTTAAACTCCTCCTCCGAGAGCGAGAGTTTAGGATTGGAGAAGATCATATCCTTCTCCGACTGCATCGGCACAAGATGAATGTGGGCATGCGGAACCTCAAGTCCGAGCACAGCCTCGCCCACCTTGATGCATGGGAAAGCACGCTTGATGGCAACCGCCACCTTCTTGGCAAACACCTGGAACTCTGCTATCTCGTCGTCGTCCATGTCGAAGATATAGTCCACCTCACGACGTGGGATTACGAGCGTATGGCCCTTCACCAACGGGTTGATATCGAGGAAAGCGTAGAATTTCTCGCTTTCGGCACACTTGTAGCTGGGTATCTCGCCAGCAGCTATCTTTGAAAAAATATCCATATGCCTTATTGTTTTTAAATGGTTATTCTCTTTACTCGATTGTAATCTTGTCGATGCGCAAGTGGATAGTGCCGCGTGGAATCTTTATTTCCACCTCGTCGCCCACCTTGTGGTTGAGCAATCCCTGTGCGATAGGAGTAGTGATAGAGATCTTGCCCTCACGCAGGTTAGCCTCGCTCTCGCTGACAATAGTGTATGACATCTTGGCCTTGTTGGCAAGGTTGGTCATTTCCACCTTCGAGAGTATCTGTACACTATCGGTGCTAAGGCGCGAAGTGTCAATAATCTTTGCCTCAGCTATAGAGACTTTGATACGGTTGATTTTCTCTTCGAGATGCGCCTGTGCCTCCTTGGCAGCGTCGTACTCGGCATTCTCGCTCAAGTCTCCCTTGTCGCGAGCCTCAGCAATAGCGGCCGATGCCTTGGGGCGCTCTACAGATTCGAGCTGTTTGAGTTCAGCCACGAGCTTGTCGTAGCCTTCTTGTGACATGTAAGCCATAATAAAAAATGTTTTGTTTTATTGTTAGTTATTCTTTTGTATATACCAAATAAAAAACCAAGAATTCCGACACTGGTCTTACTGCCGAAATTCTCAGTTCCTATTACGTCCAAAAAGTTTTTACGCCTACAAAGTTATGAATTTAAATCGATATTACCAAAACTTTGGCGATATTAATCCGTTTTGAGATATTTATATTCAGTCCTCGCTGAATTTAAGTTCCAATTGCCCGTCACCTAAAAGGTTGTAGCTCATGCGGTGGTAGGGCGAAGTGCCGTGCTGCCGTATGCCCTCACGATGGGCTTTGGTGGGATATCCCTTATTTTTCTGCCAGTCGTAATAAGGATATTCCTCGGCAAGCTTGTCCATATACTCGTCGCGGAATGTCTTGGCAAGAATGCTTGCGGCGGCTATAGCCTGATATTTGCCGTCTCCCTTGACGATAGTGGTATATGGAAGGTCGCGGTAAGGCGTAAACCT
Source organism: uncultured Prevotella sp. (assembly GCA_934230115.1). Taxonomy (GTDB): domain Bacteria; phylum Bacteroidota; class Bacteroidia; order Bacteroidales; family Bacteroidaceae; genus Prevotella. The sequence goes on from CAKQEI010000038.1 coordinate 22,571, forward strand.
ATTGCCGTCAACAATGACAGCCTCAGGACGAACAGTCAGTTGGTCAAGGGCACGGTGCATGGCAAGGAAACTCGCCTTAAGGATATTTATCTTGTCTATCTCCTCGGGAGTGACCACGCCCACAGCCCATGCCACAGCATCGCGCACTATCTGGTCGCGCAATTCCTTGCGCTTCTTCTCCGTGAGTTTCTTGGAGTCGTTGAGCAAAGGATTGTCGTAGCCTCGTGGCAGGATTACGGCAGCCGCATACACGCTGCCAGCCAGACATCCGCGTCCAGCCTCGTCGCATCCCGCCTCCACAAGGTCGGCATAATAGTGGGGCAAGAGGTGCTTGCCCTCATTGGTCTTCTTCATCTCAATGTCGTTGTTATTACTAAACCCTAAAAGCTCCACTCTTACAGCAAAGCCTTAATCTCTGCGTCGAGGTCCTTAATCTGTGCGTCGCGCTTCACAACGTTGCAGTTGCGGTCGAGCAGGAAGAATGTAGGTATCTGCTGCACGTTGTACAACTGCAATGGCAGCTGCGAGTTCTCGTCCACTCGGGTGCTTATCCAAGGCAGGGCAGAAGTCTGAGTCTTCCAGAAATGCTCGTCGGGGTCTACCGACACCTGGTATATCTCCAGTCCGGCAGCATGATACTTATTGTAAAGCTCGCGCAACATCATGATGCGCTGCATCGACTTCTCGTTGGCAAAGAGGTGGAAGTCGAGCAACACAACCTTGCCCACAAGCGACGACAAGCTGCGCTGCTCGCCCTTGTTGTCGGTAAGCGTGAAGTCGATAATGCCAGTTGTGCTCACCTTTGATGCGTCTATCGCCGATCCTGCCATGCGGCTCTGAGCCAGACGCACATCCTTCATACCCTCAATGGCAATGTTGTGCAGGTTCTCGCCACGCTCCTCATTAGGATAGAAAGTGTCCCAACTTGTGGCCACGGCAGCAAACACCTTTACATCCTCCTCCGAAGCTCGGGGGTTGAATATAAGCACAGGCTGACCGCCTGCATATAGAGTCTGGAAGAGTGCGAAATAGGATGACGCCTTCATAGGCTCCTTGAAGATGTATTGCGTCTTCACCATTTTCTTGTAGGCACCAACAACATTGTTGATACTGTCGTTCACGGCATCCACACCGAGTTGCTGGCTACGCGCAATCGTGTTAATCTGATTCTGCAGCTGCATCTGCATGAGTGTAAGCTCCTTTATGCGCGAGCAGTCGTCGGAGCCACTCACCTCATACTGCGAAGCCATAGAAGGATACTTTGCCTTGACGCTTACTGTCTCGGTCGAGTCTATGGCAATGTTGATTATCTGTCCTGCTATGCGCAGGCGATAGAACTCAGGAGCTGTGGGAGCCTTGCCGTCGAACGAGAAGGAACCGTCAGCAGAAAGCTTCACCGAGTCAACAGCTACTGGACCATTAAGACTCATATTCTCAAAATAGAGAGTAGAGTCGGCTGCATTCTCGATAGCTCCGTCTACATGAAACTTGCGCTCATTGCAAGCTGTCATGCCTGCCATTGCCAAAGCAGCAATAGCAAAGCCAAAATGTTTCTTGATAAATCTGATATTCATATTGTTTTTTCTTTTTTCCGTTTTCAACTTGCAAACTTACTCATTTTTATCCACAAATCCGTGATTAAACAGAAAAAACATGGTTCATCATGTTTCTATAGCCATACAAACAGGCTCATCCCTTCCCGTCTACCAAGGATTACAACTTGTTAAATATACACAACAGATTCGTTTTTTTCGAGATTTAGGGATTTTGATGACAAAATATTGTATCTTTGTGCTGTTTATTTAACACGCATTAATTTAACGGCTGTTACATTATGAAGTTTTATGATCGAAAAAAGGAGATAGAGATATTGCGCAGGAACTGGGAAAAATCGGCTAAGCATTCCCTTTTCACTGTGATGATAGGCAGAAGACGTATCGGAAAGACGCTTCTCTTGCTCAAGACGGAGCAAGAGCAGAAGATGCTGTA
>CAKQEI010000039.1 GCA_934230115.1 uncultured Prevotella sp.
AACGAGATCGGTTACTCTAACAAGGTTCTCGAGCTCATCGCACACATGAAGAAGGTTAACGGTTAATTTTTAACCCATAGACCATAGAATAAAGACCGCAAGGCATTTTAAGCCCTGCGGTCTTTTTTTTGATTAAATATTTGAGGATTAAGATTTTTTTTGTAAGTTTGTAGCTTAAAACTAAAGACATCTACATTATTCTAATAAATCAGCAAAACAATTGATGATATGCAGAACAAAAAAATGATTACCATACTCGGACCGACGGCGAGTGGCAAGACTCCAGTGGCGGCAGCCTTGGCGTTGCGCACTGGGGGCGAGATAATAAGTGCCGACTCGCGCCAGGTGTACCGTCGCATGGACATTGGCACGGGCAAGGATCTTGCCGACTATGTGGTGGAAGGACAACACATACCATATCATCTTATTGATATAGCTGAGCCTGGCACAAAATACAATCTGTTCCAGTATCAGCAAGACTTCCACAATGCCTACGATGATATCTGCTCGCGTGGCAAACAGCCAATTCTGTGTGGAGGTACAGGCTTGTATATAGAGGCTGTGCTCGGTGGCTACCAACTATCGCCCGTACCGCAAAACCCGACGCTTCGCGATGCTCTTGCCTCTAAAACCCTTGACGAGCTTACCGCTATGCTCCTTGAGTTGAAGCGCAAGAACGGTTCGAATATGCACAACCACACCGATGTGGACACCGCCCAAAGAGCCATACGCGCAATAGAGATTGAAACCTACAACTTAGAGCATCCAACTCCCGAGCGCCAGCTTCCGCCTGTAGATTCATTGATAATAGGCATTGACATCGACCGCAATCTGCGCCGAGAGAAGATAACCCGCCGACTGAAGGCACGTCTTGAAGAGGGCATGGTGGACGAGATACGCTCGCTTGTCAAAGAGGGCATTAATCCAGACGACCTTATATATTATGGTTTGGAATATAAGTTTGTAACGGAGTATGCTGTGGGCAACATGAGTTACGACGAGATGTTCCGACAGCTTGAGATAGCCATCCACCAGTTTGCAAAGAGGCAGATGACATGGTTCAGAGGTATGGAGCGCAGAGGGTTCCATATAAATTGGATTGACGCTACGCTTCCCATGGACGCTAAGGTGGAAACTGTTATGCGAATGGCAAAACTGTAATTGACAGCCTTATTTAACTACAAAAAAACAGAAAAATATGATAAACGACAACCGTTGGGGCATACTCTACTGCCCGAAACATGAATTCATGAGTTCGAAACGCCGTTGGGAGAAGATAGAGAAAAGTCTTAAGGCCAACGGGGTGGAATATGATTTTGTGCAGAGTGAAAGCTCGGCAGGAGTCGACCGCCTTGTGAAGATGATGATAAACAATGGCTATAAGACTATAGTGATTGTGGGTGGTGACTCCGCGCTCAACGATGCCGTGAACTGCCTTATGCAGATTGACCGCAGGGAACGCGACGAGATAACGCTTGGCATTATTCCCAATGGACTCATGAACGACTTCGCTCATTTTTGGGGATTTCGCGAGGGCGACTACGACCAGACTATCAAATGGCTAAAGCAACGCCGCGTGCGCCGCATTGACCTTGGATGTATTCGCTATAATAATAAGCATGGTGATGCTTGCCGACGCTATTTCCTCAACTGCATTAACATAGGTCTGATAGCTGCCATCATGAATCTGCGCCGACAGACACGCCACTATTTCGGATCGCGCACTCTGTCTTTCCTTTGCTCGTTTGTGCTTATGGTGTTTCAACGACTCGACTATCGTATGCACCTGAAGATAAACTCCGACGAGCTTAAGCGAAATATAATGACTGTGTGTGTGGGTAACTCTACGGGCTATGGGCAGACTCCAAATGCAGTGCCATATAATGGTCTGCTCGATGTCAGCGTGGTGTATCATCCGGGAATGACCCAGCTATTCGAGGGCTTCTATCTTCTCGTACGTGGAAAATTTCTTAACCATAAGAGTGTGCATCCATATCGCACACGCAAGGTGGAGGTACTTGAGTCGCGCAAAGCCCTTGTTGGTGTCGACGGACGACTGATGCACACACCGCGTGGACCTTATACAATAACAGTGGAGCAGGAAGTAATCAACTTCCTTATCCCAGAATAAGAATGTGGGTCGCTCGAAATTTAGAGTGGTATTATGGCATGAAACGATCGTATCAAACCATGATACGATCGTATCAAGTGTTCATTTGCTGGATTTAATTGTTTCTTTATTCTTGTTATCCTAATTTGGATATCTTCTTCAACTGCTCTTCGTCGATAATCTTAATTCTCTTGCCTGCTATCGACAATATTCCCTCTTGTGCAAACGCCGAAAGTGTGCGTATGGCGTTGCTTGTGCTCATGTTTGACATTGACGCAAGGTCGTCGCGATTCATTACAATGGCAAGAGTGGCATTGTCGCTTTCATAGCCATAGCTCTCCTTAAGAACCAGAATTGTGTCGGCAAGCCGACCGCGTATGTGCTTTTGAGTAAGCGATATAATGCGTTCGCCTGCAATGCCAAGCATATTGGCAAGCTCATGTATGAAATATTGGGCAATGTGGGTGTTTGTGGATATAAATGTTGCCAACACCTTAAGTGGTAGGGCTGCGATGGTGGAGTCCTCGAATGCTATTGTTGAAGTGGCGTAGCGTTCGTTGGCAAAGAAAGCGCGAAAACCAAAAAACTCTCCCTCTTTCACGGCACGCACAATCTGCGCACGTCCAAGACCACTTTCTTTGACAATCTTCACTTTGCCTCTCACAAGAAAGAAAATCCTTGTGGGATTATCCTGTTCGTGGTATATTGTATCATTTTTCTTGAATCGCCTTATCGACATGTGGCCGACAAGCGTCTTAAGCTCGGATTCGCTTGTGCATTGCCAAGAGACTGCTATTGTGCGAGCGATGTCCTCCTTATATATAATGTTTATTGGCATGAGTTATTATCCTGGTAAGTTACAAATATAGAATTTTGTGATGTTCGCTATGGGGTAAGGCAAAGTTAGTTATTTTCGATGAAAAATACGACTATTTCCATGTTTTTTAGTGCGTTTTTAGTAAAACTAATGCTAAATAGCATTTTTTTTGAAAATATAGTCATATTTGTTTTGTGCGTAACTTATTTTTTATTACCTTTGATTTCGTAAGGCAGTGAACGCCTTTTTATAAGACTACTGCCGCACTAAAAGACAAATAGAAACTAATAACGAACCTTAATTTAAACCTATGAGTTATCTTCGATTCGAAAAAGCTCTGATGACAAACCTGGAAGAATCGCTTCCCCGTGAGTTGTTGCGTACAAACCGTTCTGGAGCCTATTCGTGTTCTACTATCGTAGACTGCAATACACGTAAGTATCATGGTCTGCTTGTAGTGCCCGTACCAGAACTCGACGACGAGAACCATGTTCTCCTTTCGTCGCTTGATGCCACAGTCATTCAGCACGGAGCAGAGTTCAACCTTGGCTTGCACAAGTATCAGGGCAATAACTACAGTCCTAAGGGTCACAAGTACATTCGAGAGTTTGACTGTGACAAGGTCCCGACCACGCTCTATCGTGTCGGTGGTGTAGTTCTTAAGAAGGAAGTGGTGTTCCAGCATTACGAAGACCGCATCCTCATACGTTACACGCTTGTTGACGCCCATTCGGCAACAACATTGCGTTTCCGTCCGTTCCTCGCTTTCCGAAGCGTGCGCCAGTTCACACACGAGAACACAGTGGCATCACGCGAGTACAGTGAAGTGGAGAAGGGTATAAAGACCTGTATGTATGCCGGATATCCCGACCTCTACATGCAGTTCAGCAAGGACAACAAATTCGTGTTCATGCCCGACTGGTATCGTGGCGTGGAGTATCCTAAAGAGCAGGAGCGTGGCTACGCTTCTAATGAGGACCTCTATGTGCCTGGCTATTTCGAGATGAACATCGAAAAGGGAGAGAGCATTGTTTTCTCGGCTTCTACTTCTGCTTGCGACACCGCAGAGCTTCAGCAGCTCTTCGCTGACGAGGTGGAGGAACGTTCGCCGCGCGACAACTTCTTCCACTGCCTTGTAAATGCCGCCCACCAGTTCCACAACCGCACAAAGAAAGACGAACGCTACATTCTTGCTGGCTATCCATGGTTCAAATGCCGCGCACGCGATACATTCATCTCTCTGCCGGGACTTACTCTCTCTATTGAGGAGGAGGACTACTTTGAGCTTGTTATGGAGACTGCCTCACGTGGACTCTATGAGTTTATGGATGGCAAGCCTCTCACAACCAAGATGTATGAGATAGAGCAGCCGGATGTGCTTCTTTGGGCTGTATGGGCTATTCAGCAGTATGCCAAGCATGTGGGCCGCGAAAAGTGTAACCGCAAGTACAGCAAACTCCTTTGCGACATTATAGACTATATCATAGCCGACAAGCATCCTAACCTTCATCTTAAGGACAATGGACTCCTTTACTCTGAGGGTAAGGAGAAGGCCGTGACATGGATGAACTCAACAGCCAATGGACACCCGGTTGTTCCGCGTACAGGCTATATCGTAGAGTTCAATGCCCTTTGGTACAACGCATTGAAGTTCTGCGCGGTAATGGCCACTGAGCTTGGTGCCGATGCCGAGGCTGCTGAGTACGAGAAGCGTGCTGAACTGTGTGGCAGCTCTTTCGTCGATACATTCGTCAATCAGTATGGCTATCTCTTCGACTATGTGGAGCCTAAGGACAATCCTGACTGGAGTGTTCGTCCGAACATGATTTTTGCAGTAGCTCTCGACTATTCGCCACTGTCTCCTGCACAGCAGAAGAGTGTGCTTGACGTATGCACACGCGAACTTCTCACACCTAAGGGACTGCGCTCGCTTTCTCCTAAGAGTGGAGGCTACAATCCTATGTATGTGGGTCCGCAGACTCAGCGCGACTATGCCTACCATCAGGGTACAGCATGGCCTTGGCTTGGCGGATTCTATATGGAAGCATGTCTCAAAATCTATAAGCGCACACGTCTCTCGTTCATCGAGCGTCAGATGGTGGGCTATGAGGATGAGATGGTACAGCATTGTGTGGGTACTATTCCTGAACTCTTCGATGGCAACCCACCGTTCCATGGACGTGGAGCAATTTCGTTCGCAATGAATGTGGGTGAGGTGCTCCGCACACTCGAACTTCTTGAAAAATATAAATACTAAAGCATAGGAGGATTCAAAAATATGAAAGTATTAATGTTCGGTTGGGAGTATCCTCCTCACGTATATGGTGGACTTGCTACCGCTAATTTTGGTATATCACAGGGCCTGCATGCCCAGGGTGATGTGGAGACAGTGTTGTGTCTGCCACACCCCTTCGGCGATGAGGACCAGACTGCTTGCCGCATCGTGGCTATGAACAGTGTGCCTATCGCTTGGCGCGACGTTGACTACGACTATGTGAAAAGCCGTGTCGGAAACATTATGGACCCCGACTACTATTATCGCTTGCGCGACCATATCTATGCCGACTTCAACAACATGCATGTCAACGACCTTGGCTGCATGGAGTTTGCTGGCGGCTATCCGTCAAACCTTCACGAGGAAATCAACAACTACTCTATCATAGCAGGTGTTGTGGCTCGCACCGAGGAGTTTGACATCATCCATGCCCATGACTGGCTCACATATCCTGCTGGCATTCACGCTAAGCGTGTCAGCGGAAAGCCTCTCTGCATACACGTTCATGCTACCGACTTCGACCGCTCGCGTGGAAAGGTGAACCCGACAGTTTACTCTATAGAGAAGGACGGTATGGACAACGCCGATTGCATCATGTGTGTGTCGGAACTTACACGTCAGACCGTAATCAACCAGTATCATCAGGACCCACGCAAGTGCTTCACTATGCACAATGCCGTGTATCCATTGCGTCAGGAGCTGCAGGACATTCCTCGCCCCGACCATACTGGCAAGGAAAAGGTTGTGACTTTCCTTGGACGTATCACCATGCAGAAGGGTCCTGAGTATTTCGTTGAGGCTGCCAATATGGTATTGCAACGCACACGCAACGTGCGTTTCTGCATGGCAGGTAGCGGTGATATGATGGATGCTATGATTTATCTCGCTGCCGAGCGTGGTATTGCCGACCGCTTCCACTTCCCAGGCTTCATGCGTGGAAAGCAGGTATACGAGTGCCTTAAGGATTCTGATGTGTATGTCATGCCTTCAGTGTCCGAGCCGTTCGGCATCTCGCCTCTTGAGGCTATGCAGTGTGGCACGCCTACAATCATCTCCAAGCAGTCTGGTTGCGCCGAAATTCTCGACAACTGTATCAAGGTTGACTATTGGGATATCCACGCCCTTGCCGACGCCATATATTCCATCTGCCACAACGACTCTCTCTTCCACTATCTTCAGGACGAGGGTAAAAATGAGGTTGACCAGATTACATGGGAAAAGGTGGGCGCGCGCATCAAGGACCTCTACGAGCGTGTGCTTGCAGGCAAGCTCTAAAGCGTTATTAAAGTTCAAAACAATCCATTAAACGACAGACAAAAAATGAAAACGATTTGTTTATATTTCGAAATACATCAGAACATCCAGTTGAAGCGCTACCGTTTCTTCGATATCGGTACCGACCACTACTATTATGACGACTATGAGAACGAGCGTCTCATAGCCGACGTAGCCGAGCGTTCTTACATGCCGGCTCTCAACACTCTGCTTGAGATGATCAAGGAGAATGGCAACTATTTCAAGGTGGCTTTCTCGCTCTCGGGTGTTGGTATAGAGCAGTTGGAGATTCATGCTCCTCAGGTGCTTGAGAAACTTCAGGAACTCAACCAGACTGGTTGTGTGGAATTCCTTGCCGAGCCTTACTCTCACGGCCTTGCTTCGCTTGCCAACGAGGAAAGCTTTGCTAAGGAAGTGAAGCGTCAGTGCCAGAAGATGAAGGAGTACTTCGGACAGGAGCCTAAGGTACTGCGCAACTCTTCGCTCATCTATAGCGATGATATCGGTCTGCAGGTTTCGCAGATGGGATTCAAGGGTATGCTCACCGAGGGTGCGCGCCACGTCCTTGGATGGAAGTCGCCTAACTATGTATACAACTGCGCTCTCGCTCCTAACTTGAAGCTCCTTATGCGCAATGTGAACTTCAGCGATGACATCTCTTTGCGCTTTGGCAATACTGAGTGGGAGGGCTATCCGCTCTTCGCCGACACATATGTTGACCGCATTGCCAACTTGCCAGAGGGCGAGAAGGTTGTCAATATCTTCATGGAGCTTTCGGCTCTTGGCATCGCTCAGCCGCTCTCAACAAACATTCTCGACTTCATCAAGGCTATTCCGGCTTGTGCTAAGAACCGTGGCTTGTCGTTCTCTACTCCGTCAGAGATTTGCGACACATTCAATAGCGTGAGTGCTGTTGACGTGCCCGACACTCTCTCTTGGAACGATGAGGAGCGCGACTGCAGCTGCTGGCTCGGCAACCCGATGCAGCGTGAGGCTTTCAACAAACTCTATAGCGTGGCCGACCGTGTGCGCATTGCCGACGATCCTCGCATCAATCAGGATTGGGATTATCTGCAGGCATCCAACAACTTCCGTCAGATGACCACCAAGCCTTCTCAGGTAGGTCTTAACCGTGGTATCTACTCAAGTCCGTTCGACGCTTTCACAAACTATATGAACATCCTTGGCGATTTCATCTCACGTGTCAACTCACTCTATCCAGATTCTATCGACAACGACGAGCTTAGCTCTCTCCTCACCACTATCAAGAATCAGGACGAGGAGATAGACATGAAGAACAAGGAGATTGTTCGTCTTCAGACTAAGATTGAAAAGATTGAGGCTACCGAGGAGAAACTTCGTGCACAGCTTGAGAAGGCAAAGGCTCCAGCTGCAAAGAAGACTACCGCTCGTAAGGCGGGGGAAAAAGAATAAGGATTAAGGTTCTTGTATAAATACAAATATTGGTTAATAAAGTTTGGATGCCCTACCGCGTGATGCGGTGGGGCATTTTCATTATTATTTTACGAACAAATTTCTTTTCGGCATTTTGCTGCCATACTTCTGTCGCAATTTAGCGAATAGAGCCATTGTGTCCTTAGAGAACTCATGACCCTTCCATGTGCTTGTGTTGGTGATGAACACCCAGCACTCGCCATCGGCATATCGCAATATCAGGGCAGATGTGCCAACAAGTGATCCTGTGCGTATCCATGGACCTTTGTTGGGAGTGAAGTTCCAACCAAGCGAGAATTGATGGTCGGGCATTTCCGTAGTCATCAGTTTCACAGCCCCTGGCGTGAGAACATCGGGAACAGTAGGGTCGCCGTCGATTGACGCAACGAGTCGGCACACCTCAGCTGCCGATGCAACCCAAGCTCCGGCACCGAGCGAGGTAGTAATGTCGTTCTCGCCATAACAGCGTATAACCATGCGTCCGGAGTTGTTGAACTCAGGAGCCGGCTCCGAACTCGAGTGCATATAATATATCGACTCATTGAAGCGGCGGTCCTTAAGATAGTTGCCGGCAATGTGGAAGTCGTAGCATCCGGCAGGCTCAAGCACGTATTTCTGCATAAACTGTTCATAGGACATTCCCGAGCGTTTCTGTATGATGAGCGATAGCAGGGTGTAGCCTATGTTGCAGTAGCGTTGTGCTGTGCCAGGTGTATATCCTAAATGTCGTCGCAGAACAATGCGAAGCAGAGTGCGATGGTCGGGTTGAGTGGTGAGTCGGTTCTGCTGCATGATATAACGCGTAGAGAAGATGGCATCGCCAGCATAATTGGTGAATCCTGCCTGATGTCGCAACAGTTGCTCTACGGTTATGTCGAAGTAGCGTTTGTCCTTGATGGAATTCACGTAGAAGGTGTCGGTGAGAATTCCTTGTGGTCCGAACACCTTGTCCGACAACTTTACTTTGCCCATATCCCTCAGTTTCATTATACCCACGGCAGTAACGAGCTTTGAGCACGAAGCCATGCGCATGATGTATGACGGTTCCATAGGCATTCCTTTATCCTTGTCGGCAAACCCGAATCCGCGGGCATAGATAAGTGAGTCGTGGCGCATGATGGCAAGCTGTGCTCCGTTAATCTCCCATCGCTTGAGATAGCGACGCATGATGGAATCCATGGGCTGCAGTTCGGGTTGCGAGCTCATGGCATTTGTAAGCGTGTCGTTAAGATGCACGCGGTGAGAAATTTCGGCTATTGAGTCCTTCACGTGTTTGTTGTCGCTCGAGCACGACGAGCAAGAGCATCGGCAGATGCTCGTTATTATGACAACGACAAAGGTGAGGCAGCCCATGCAGGACAACCTCACCTTTGTGCGATATTGTTTTTTTATTCTGTATCCAAACATTATTATTATGATAGTCCTTCGATTTCTCCGTTCACTATGTCAATATTCATTGCAGCCGGCACCTTAGGCAGACCCGGCATACGCATGATATTGCCAGCTACTACTACAATCATCTCGGCACCGGCGTTGATAACGATGTCGCGCACGTTAACGTCGAAGCCCGAAGCCACGCAATATTTCTTTGCGTCGGTAGAGAATGAGAATTGAGTCTTGGCGATACAGATAGGGAAATTCTCGTAGCCCAGCTCCTTGATCATCTGAAGCTTCTTCTTGGCAGGAGCGGCAAACGAGATTGAGGCTGCGCCATAGATGTTCTTTGCCACCTTCTCTATCTTCTCCTCGATAGTGTCCTCGTCGTTGTAGACAAACTGCAAAGGCTTTGACGGGTTCTTCTCAATAGTGTCAACCACGAGATTAGCCAAGTCTACAGCTCCCTCGCCTCCCAGAGCATAAGCATCGTTCTCGCCGAAGCCCACGCCAATCTCAGCGCAGTAGTCCTTAACAATCTGAATCTCCTCGGGCACGTCGCCAGCGTAGCGGTTGAAAGTCACAAGTACAGTCTGACCAAACGACTGCAGATTCTTGATGTGCTTGTCGAGGTTGGCAAGACCCTTGCGCAATCCGTCGCTGTTAGGCTTCTTTATGTCCTCTACAGCCACACCGCCGTGCATCTTCAGTCCCTGGGCAGTAGCCACGATGATGGTGAGCTTAGGCTGGAGTCCGCTCTTGCGGCACTTGATGTCGTAGAACTTCTCAGCGCCAAGGTCGGCACCGAAGCCTGCCTCTGTGATGACATAGTCGCCGAAGGTCATAGCCATCTTGGTGGCAAGTATTGAGTTGCAGCCATGAGCGATGTTGGCAAACGGACCTCCATGAACGATGGCAGCTGTATTCTCTGTAGTCTGCACAAGGTTAGGAGCGAGAGCGTCGCGCAGCAACACGGTGATGGCACCAGCCACGCCGAGGTCTTTCACAGTGAAAGGCTTTCCGTCGACAGTATATCCCAGAAGGATATTTTCGATGCGTCGGCGCAGGTCGTCCTCGTCTTTAGCAAGGCAGAGTATGGCCATAATTTCAGATGCAGGAGTGATGTCGAAGCCCGACTCACGCACAATGCCGTTGGCCTTGCCGCCCATACCCGTAACTATGTCGCGCAGACCGCGGTCGTTGACGTCGAGCACACGGTTCCACAACACCTCGCGCAGGGCGAAACCATTATCGCGGTTCTGATACATATAGTTATCCAGGAGAGCCGTGATGGTGTTGTGAGCCGATGTGATGGCGTGGAAGTCGCCAGTGAAGTGGAGGTTTATCTTGTCCATAGGGAGCACCTGAGTGTGTCCACCGCCGCAAGCTCCGCCTTTCAGTCCGAACACAGGTCCAAGTGATGGCTCACGCAGAGCGCAGATAGCCTTCTTGCCTATGCGGTGGAGTCCGAGTGCGAGACCTATAGTCACGGTTGTCTTGCCGATGCCAGCCTTTGTTGGCGTGATGGCTGTCACGAGTATGAGGTTGCTCTTCTTCACACGTTCCTCATCTATGAGTCGTGTAGGAACCTTAGCCATATAGTGGCCATAGTGTTCAAGTTCCTTTGTAGGGATACCATACTTTGATGCTACTGTCTCAATCTCCTCGAGCTTGGTGCTGCGAGCTATTTCAATGTCTGTCATTGTAGAAAAATAAATATGTAGTGTTTCAATTATTTCTTGAAGATAGGGGTGTATGTTGATAAAAGTATGGAGTGCGAGTGCAAAGGTACGACTAATTAATCAATAAATAGCTATATTTTTGCTTAATTGTCGTTATTTTTGTCTGAACTCTTTCAGCACATCACATCTTCTCGTGTAGTTGTCGATGGCTTCGGGATAGTTGCGTGCAAACTCGTCCAGCTCCGAAAGTGCCTTGTATTGAGCCGATTGAGGATGCAGGATGGCTATCTCCTTATATCCGTTGCTATAGTCGTATTCGGTTGTCATCCACGGGTCTACTGGCATGAACGCCAAGGCGTAGAGCGAGCGATAGCGCAATTGTTGGTTGTCGCTTCGTTTGGCTACGTTGAGATATTTTACGGTCTCAGCGGCGAAGTCCTTCTCCCATGAGCGAGCCGAGTCCATCACGCTGCGATAGTAATGTGTAAGATACCAGCAGTCGCCGTAGCACGAAGCCTGATAATAGCGCACGGCAATGTCGTAGGCCATTTGTTTCTTCTCATTTCCCTCGCGCGATAGGTTGTATTGGCTTAAGCGTTCGGTCATGTCAAGGCAGAAGTCGAGCTTGGCGTTGCGGTTGACAGCCACAGGCTCGTAAGCCTCGTTCACCTTCTGCTTGCCAAACCATCGTGGCTTGTCGTATTGTCGTTGTGAGGAGTAGACGCTGATGAGCTGACTCGACAGCAACGCCGTTGACACCTTCTTAAGATATGGAATAGCGTCGGCAAAACGTCCCTCGGCAATGAGCTTTGTGCCGATAAGGTCGTTGAAATAGTCGCTGTTGTGGAATGTGTTCTGCGTGCAATAGGTCTCGAAGGCGTTCTTGTGAACGGATGAGATATATTGATAATAGTCGGCAAGTCGGTCGGCTGTCAAGCTGTCCATCTTGCAGAAATACTCGTCCCACGGACCGTACATCACATTATAATTGTTGCGGTAAGAGTCTGTAGGGTTCTTGCTCAGCGACATAATGTAATTGTTGCTCTCGGCACTCATCATTGCGCATAAAGCAAGAGCCGTGTTGTCCTTGTCTGCATTGCGGAAAAGAGGCTCCAGTCCCTTGTGCACCACACGGTCCTTCACGTCGGTATAGTGGTTGTCGTATTCGCCGTTGGAGCCACGTTCTTCCTTGATTTTACTGTCGAGCCACCGGAATTCCCCAAGCAGATAGTTTGTATAGTCGTCGGTAGGCTTGCTTGTGCGGGTAGACACAAGCAGACGTATGGCACGTGCGTTGTCCTTCATACGCTGTGTGCCTTCAGCTTTCATAGCCTTTTCGGCAATAGCCAATGCACGCTCATGGTTGCCTATGAGATAATCAGTCATGCTTGCGGCTGCGAGCCACAGGCTGGGTGACTTCACCTTTGTGTTCTTGGCAGCGTTGATGGCAAACTGCACGAAAGCCAAAGCGTCGTTGCGGAAAACTTGTCTGGCATCTATAGTCTTAAACCATTCGGCATCGTCGAGTCCTGCCGACTTCTGGTCGAGTGTCTCCTGCACATTGTTCACAAAGTCCTGCACAAGATAATTGAGTGTCGGAGCGTTGGGATTCTGAGCGAACACCGACTTTATTCCTGCAAGATTGCGATAGTTCTTCATCGCCGCCTTTATCGACTTCACGTCACCCTGCTCGGCATAAATGTCGCAGGCACGGCTGCGCTGTCCGCTCTTCAGCAAGGCACGGGCATAGATATTGCGCATGGCCTCGCGCCACATACTCTTTTCTAATTTTGATGCAGTGGCACTCCACAAAGCTATGTTGGCATTGTTGTAGCCAAGCATCATGTTGGCGCGCATCTGCAGGAGAATGTATTGCTGTCGCAGGTTGGTGCCGCCATAAGCCTTTGTGGCGGCAAGAATCTCGGCAAACGATTTATGTCGGCGTGCAATCTCCTGCTTCGTGGGATAATTCCAAGCGTCGCCGCTATAGGCATCGCAAGTCTCCAAGTAGCGGTTGAGCAGTTTGAGATAAGCCGTCATTTCGTGGTCGCCTTTGCTGCTTGCTGTATTCATCACTTCCTCCTTGTTCCATTTGTAGAAGCCGATGCCGTTAGGCCCATTGTTGCCGGTATAGCTTTGCCAGTAGCGGTCGATGTCGTAGAGATAGGCAGGGCCGTCGGTCAAGGCGTTGCGATGGAAAACAGAGAACATATAATTATTGTGTCTGGGTCCTTCAGAGATGCAAGCCCTTGCCTCGGCTAAAGGCAGGGCGGCAAAAAGACTATAAATTAAGAATCTTTTCATAATCCTTGTGGTTTAAACGGTTGATGTTATTGTTGTTGAGATCAAAGAGAATTGTTTCGTTGTTAGCGTCGGGTCGGCGGTTGCCTATTGTCCTTACGGCTTCCACGATGTCGGAGGCTGATGGTTGTCGCGTGGCAATGGAGTCGTCTGGAAGGACGGGATATTCGTCATCGTAATGCACAAAGCCAATGAATCTTCCGCCACGAAACAGTATGCGCCAAGAGAATATAGGGTAGGCTGTTGACAAGGGCAGCTTATACTTGGCAAGATATTGCAGGTAGGGAGCCGCGTCGCGCATGTCGAGAATAGGCTTATGGCATTTTATGTTCGTAGCGTCGCCCGTGTTGTACATCATCAGCACTCCTCTGTCGGCAGGCGGGGGAGTCTGTGCCAACTGATGCAGACGTATGGTTGACGAAAGCTGCATATTTCGGTTGTGGCATTCCCGGAGCATGGCCCTCATAAACTCGTCGTACAGTCGGCGTGTCGACTGAGTCCAGTCGCAGTCAATCTGTATCTCCTTCACGTTAAGCACATCGTTAGTCTCGTTAATCTGCACCACTCGCCTTACTATCTGCTCAGCCAGTTTCTCACGGTCTTGCCTCAAGCATTCGGGCATTATGAACACAGTCGGCACAATCTCCATGCCCCGTGGCACTCCAGTGGCAAACCTCAGCGTAGCATTGGGCACGGCTCTTCCTCCCTCGTCGTTCACCACATCGAAGTAGCGTAAGTACATTCGCGAAATCATGTATTTCTTGATAAATGCTGTCTTCGTGGAGTCCATGTCGAGAGTCGTGCTCCAGTAGTAAACGGAGCGTGTGGAGGGCTGGGCTTTATCCTTGTGGCAGGAGACGAGCACCGCCATAAACAATAATATGCCGATGGGGTAAAACTTAAGTGCCATTTACTATCCTTTCTTTAAGTTTAAACGTCAGGCTGATTTCATGTTTTAACTTCAGGCAGATTTCATGTTTTAACGTTGTTATGCAGATGCACAGCCTATAAATGTCTTTTGCAAAGATAGCTCAAACGGATAACAAAGCCAAGGATTTTTTATTTTTTAAATGTCACGTTGCAACTTTCCTTTCTTTTCATGCGTCAAACAGTCAGAGAAAAGTAGAATATAATAAAAAAGAAAGGAAAAAGAATTATGATTTTATCAACAACTCCCACCCTTGAGGGTCATCCCATACGCGAGTATCGCGGTGTGGTAACTGGCGAGACTATTATCGGCGCCAATTTTCTAAAGGATTTTATGGCTGGCATACGCGACTTTTTCGGAGGTCGCAGCGGCAGCTACGAGAAAGTGTTGCGCGAGGCTAAGGACACGGCAATGCGCGAGATGGAAGAACGTGCCGAGAAAATGGGCTGCAACGCCATCGTAGGCATCGACCTCGACTACGAGACTGTTGGCGAGAGTGGCTCCATGCTTATGGTGACGTGCAGCGGTACGGCGGTTGTTATCTAAGCATTCTCACCGCGATTGTCGTTCCCAGGCACGTTATAATCATAACAGCCGCCATTATCTTCATGAATAAACTGCTGGTTTCCGGTATTGTGAATACCAGTCCGTAGCCAGTTATTATCAATTCTATTGAGAATATGTAGGCCCAGTAGACCAGCACTTTCACTTGTCGCATGTTTGTTATGCGTGTTCCCGCGTCAAGCATATTGGTGGGGCGGTAGGCCGAGAACATGTAGTAGACCGACAGGCCCGTGCAGAAGCCGCCCACAAGCAGCAGCCAGTAAGGGCTTGCGTAGCTGTCGGGCTTGCCATTTAAGTCGTAATGAATGGGGAAGAGCGTGTCGCCCGCTGTTGCCAATTTAAAGAATATGCCTCCCCATAGGATGAGCAGGAGCAATCCGATGATTATCTCAAACGAGGTGTTGGTCCATGTGCGTGCCAATCTGATGTCGGGATTCTCCTGCTCGTCGTTTTGGGATTTGCCGAAATTGTTAAGGTTTAAATTCAATCTCATAGTTGTGAGGGTTTTTAGTGGTTTTGAGAAAACTGGATAACAGTAGCTCGGAGGTTGAACGCCAACCGTTCAACCTCTAAGTTTCCTCTTCTTTCGTTCGTCGTCTTTTTGGCAGTCGTCCGTTCTTGCGCAGAGCCTCGGCAATGATCCATTGCAGTTGTCCGTTGATGCTGCGGAACTCATCTGCAGCCCACGCCTCAATGGCATCCATCGTCTCGGCATCCACGCGCAGAACGAAACTCTTATTGCCCGTCTCTTTTTTCGTCATATTTGTTTTAATGGTTTAGTGTTCCGGTGTTGACCACAGGCTGAGCCGAGTCGTCACCGCAAAGCACAACGAGCAAGTTGCTCACCATGGCCGCCTTCTTGTCGTCGTCGAGTTCCACAATGTCTTCGCTGCTTAGTTTGTCGAGAGCCATTTTCACCATCGACACGGCACCCTCCACAATCTTCTCGCGTGCAGAGATGATAGCGTCGGCTTGCTGTCGGCGCAGCATCACGGCTGCAATCTCGGGTGCATAGGCCAGATAGTTGATGCGAGCCTCTACCACCTCAATGCCAGCCATGCTCAGTCGCTCGTCGAGCTTCTCCTCAAGCTGCTTGTTTATCTCGTCGGCACCGTCGCGCAAGGTCAGTTCCTTGCTGCCCGACTCATTGTTGTCGTAGGCATAGAGTCCGGCCACCTGGCGAAGTGCGGCGTCGCTCTGAGTCTTCACGAAGTTCTCGAAGGCGCGCATCACGTTCGACACGCTTACGCCAATCTGTTGTGTGCTTACGCTGCTCTGTGCCATTGTCTGCGAGTCGATTTCAAACATAGCCTTGTAGGTATCCTTCAGTTTCCACACGAGCACCAGGCCAATCATCACCGGGTTGCCCGTCTTGTCGTTCACCTTGATAGGCTCGGCATCGAGGTTGCGGGCTCTGAGCGAGAGCTTCTTGGTGTTGATGAAGGGGTTAACCCATGAGTAGCCCACCTTTGTGAATGTGCCTTTGTATTTTCCGAAGAACATCATCACGCGAGCCTCGCCTGGTTCGAGCATCACGAAGCCTGCCCAAAGGAAGATTGTGGCTATAAACAAGGCAAAGCCAAAGCCTATTATCACTCCAGTCAACACCTCATATTGATTTCGCGTAAAGCCAAGCACTAATAATGCGACACTCAGCAATGTAAGCATGATGTTGGCGAAAAGCATGGCAAAACCACTGAGGGTTGTACCTTTGAACTGAAATTCCTTGTTCTCCATAATTGTAGTTTTTAAAGGGTTATTTATGATTGTTTATTGATATCATTTTGATATTGCAAATATATCACGAAAAATTGGAATGACAAAGCAAAAAACAATATTTTTTTTAGGTTTATCTGGAATATCTGAGGAACCTATGTTTTATCTTGACAATTTGACAATGATATTTTGACAATATGCAAAGAAAAAAGGAGTCAGAAGCTAAACCAAATGCCTTTATCGGCAAAACTAATGGCTTAACTCCAGACTCCTTAACTTCTGAATTCTTAATAAAAAAATCTTAATAAAAACTTTACTTCAACTCCGTCATAAAGAAGTTGGCTACCTGTCGCAACAGGTGGTTGCGTGTGTTGCCACCATAGATGCTGTGGTTGCGGTTGGTGTAGAGCAGTTCGCGGAAATCCTTGTCGGCCTGCACTAAGGCCTCCGAGTATTCGTAGGCATTCTGCGGATGCACATTGTCGTCGGCTGTGCCGTGGCAAAGGAGCAATGCGCCATGCAGCTTGGATGCACGCTCAATAGGGTTGGTGGCGTATCCGTCGGGATTCTCCTTCGGGGTGCGCATATAGCGCTCGGTGTATACAGAGTCGTAGAACTTCCAGTTGGTGGGAGGAGCGATTGCCACGCCGGCACGGAACACCTCGCGTCCCTCGCTCATACTCATCAATGTATTGAATCCGCCGAAGCTCCAACCCCAGATGCCGATGCGGTTCTTGTCGACGTAGGGCAGAGAGCCGAGATAGATGGCTGTCTCCACCTGGTCCTTTGATTCAAGGTCGCCGATCTTCAGATATGTGCATTTCTCAAAATCGGCACCTCTGCCGCCCGTTCCGCGTCCGTCCACGCAAACGAGGATGAATCCCTGCTGAGCGAGATAAGAGTCGAAGGCACCGCCGTTGCCCATAGAGCCTGCACTCCATGAGTTGGTCACCTGCTGGCTGCCCGGACCGCTATACTGGTGCATGATGACAGGATACTTCTTCTTGGCGTCGAAGTTCTGCGGTTTCATCATCCATCCGTTCAGTTTCACTCCCTCCGAAGTGGTGAATGTGAATGGCTCGCGCTTGCAGAATCCGTATTCGTCGGCAAGCTTGCGCAGGCTCTTGTTGTCCTCAAGAGTAGAGATCACTCGTCCCTCGCGGTTGCGTGTTGTGAACACGTAAGGAGTGTTGTAGTCGCTCCAGGTGTTGATGAAGTACTGGTAGTCGCCCGAGAACATGGCCGAGTTCCATCCCTCCTTGTCGGAGAGTCGCTGAGTCTTGCCGTTCTTGTGGGTAACGTACACCTGGCGGTCGGTAGCTCCAAGAGCAGCAGCCTGATAGTAGATGTCGCCCGTCTTGGCGTCGTAGCCATAAACGGCAGTAATGTCGTAGTTGCCGCCGATGGTGCGCAGCAACTGTCCGTTCATATTGTAGACGTAGAGGTTCATGTAGCCCGAACGGTCGCTCGGCAGAAGGATGTTGTTGCCGACAAAGCGGATTTCCTCCATCGCGCTCTCCTGTACATACTTTTTAGCCGACTCCTTAATCATGAGTTGAGCCACCGTGCTTCGTGGATTTACGGAGTAGAGGCAGAGCTGATCCTGATGGCGGTTCATCGTATAAACCACGATGCTTGCAGGATTGTCGGTAGGCTTGATGCGCGGCATGTATCCGTCCTCGTCGAGAGGCACCTGCAGCTTGTTTATCTTGTGCGACTTGATGTCGTAGCTCCACGCGCTCATGCGGCTGTTGTCCTCGCCTGCCTTAGGATATTTGTAAGAGTAGAATCCGGGATAGTCGGCATACTCCTCGTTTTCGGGAGCCAAGCCCTTGTACATCTGCAGCGAGTAGGTCTTCACCTTCGACTCGTCGTAGCGCAACCAGCAGAGCATGGTGCCGTCGGCGTTGAAGGTGAGTGCGCGGTTGAAGCCAAACTCCTCCTCGTTCACCCAGTCGGGCAGACCGTTGATCACCTCGTTGAACTTGCCATCCTTGGTCACCTGAATCTCGGCGTTGTCGTAGAGCAGCTTTACGAGGAAGATGTTATTGTCGCGCACGAAAGCCACCTGCAGTCCGTCGTTCGACCATGTTGGCACCTGCTGCGGACCCCCGTCGCTCAGCGGGTCGAGTCGGCGTGAGGCGATGTTGTAGATGTAGAACTCGGCCTTGTAGGAGCGGCGGTATATCTTCTCGGTCTTGGTCTGGATAAGCATGCGCTTGCCGTCGGGTGAGAAGATGTAGCTGTCAAAGCCGTCAATTTTCTTGCCGATAGTGTTGTCGGCGTCAAACAGTACGCTCACTTGCTTGCCCGTCTTGAACGAGTAGCTCACGATTTTCTTGCCCTCGATGCGGGCATAGGTGTCGGTGCCGCTGATAGGGTTCATTCCGTTCACCATTTTGGCTGAGAACTTAGAGCCAGTAATGTCGCGGATGGTGAGTTTCTCGCCAGCCGACATTGTTGTAGCAAACATAAGTAATGCTGTGAAAATAATTAAAAGACGTTTCATTATATAACTTATATTGTTTTAGTTTCGATAAATTCTTTGCAAAGTTAAGCAAATCGTGGCATTGCCACAAGTCTTTCACCTTATTTGTTGTTGTGTAGCAGCCTTTATTGTTGTGGAGTTTTATCCCTCAGCCGCCGATAGTCTCACGTCCTGGAACTCGTTAAGATATTCAATCATGCGGTTATTGTTCTCGGCGTCGCGCTTCATCTTTAGCTGAATGTTGGCTTCGATGTATTCGCTGTTGGGCATGTGTCGGTCGCGCAGCTCATACGACTGCACCTCCATGCCCTCATGGCGTATCTTCTTGATAAACGCCCACACGCTGTCCTTGTCGGGGGCTGAGAACGAAAGCTCGATAGTCGTAACTCCGTGTCGCGGAATGAGTGCGTGTAGCACTTCCAAACCTAATAGCACCATGAGCGTGGTGATAGTTGCAGCCATATACATGCCCGTGCCGCATGCCAATCCGATGGCAGCCGTAACCCACAGTCCAGCCGCCGTGGTGAGTCCGCGCACCACGTTCTTCTGGAAGATGATGGTTCCGGCTCCGAGGAATCCGATGCCCGACACCACTTGCGCCGCCACTCGCGACGAGTCCTTCAGGTCGAAACCGAATCCGTATTGCGACACAATGCAAAACAGCGCGCTGCCCAATGCCACGAGAAAGTGTGTGCGGAATCCCGCCTCCTTCACTCTGTACTCACGTTCTATGCCAATCGCCCCGCCAAGCAGCAGCGCGAATCCTAAGCGAATGGCCAAATCCAAGTAGTTTGTTTCCATATAGATTTTCCTTTTGTGACATTATCAATCAATATTCATCGTCCTCCTTAATTGATTTCTCGAATATAATCTCCGGACTCGGCACTCCCTTCTTCATGTCGTTGTAGGCCTTTGTCATGTCGGAAGTGTCGATGGTTATGTCGGGCCTCACGGGTCGTCCAGGCTGGGCGAGATTGTGCGAGAAGAGCCATTCGTAGGTCTTGCGCATATATAGTATGCGTGCCAAAGCCCCGTGCGAAGCCCCTTTGAGCCAGTCGAAGCGCAGTCGGGTGTCGTTGCCCTTCTCCTGCAGTTCCTTCACCACCGATTGCGACTGCTTCACCGACACCGCCCTGTCGGCCGTGCCGTGAATGATCCATAGCGGTAGCTTGCCAAGTCCGCTCTTGTCTTTGGCAGAGCATCCTCCGCACAGAGCCATTGCCGCAGCAATTTTTTCGGGATAGGCGGCTGCAAAGTCCATAGTGCCGTAGCCTCCGAGCGACATTCCCAGCACATACACGCGGGTGGAGTCCATGGCATAGTTGTGCTTGGTCCACTCCAGTATGTCGTTCAGCTTGTCGGGATTCCACGCTCCGCCAGGGTTTTGCGGCACAATCACGAGAGCGTCTATCTGTCGGCCCCTCACGATAGCGTCGAGCGGACCATAACGCCGCGAGCGGTTCATGTCCTTGGAGCACAGGCTCGCGCCGTGGAGGAACATGATGACGGGTGTCGACTCAAGCGAATAATAGTAGTCGGTTGGCGTGTAAACCCAGAAGTCGTAGCCGCCAGGAATCTCCCCCTTCACGGGGCGCAGAAAGTCGTATTGGGCAAATGCCGTCATGCTGCACATTGGCAACAGAAGCATGACGGCACAGAATATTTTCAGGAATAGTGTTTTCATATTTTGCATGTAATTAATGGTTTATATAATGGTTTACATGCAAAACTACACTAAAAAGTTGTAACAACCAAGTTATTTAAACATAAGTAACATAAAAAGGTTCATCCTGCCTCCTGCTGCTTTGTCAATCGTAGGTAGACGATGTTGTTGATGTGGTAGACGATGAAGCCATAGATACAGCCGATGATGGCTCCCACAAACAAGTCGCCGAAGAAATGCACTCCGAGATAAATGCGCGAGTAGCACACGCAGAGGGCGAGCAGGAACAGAGCCACCGTCACCCAACGGCGTTTCAGCAGCAGCGATACAAACGTCACAGCCCCGAACGAGTTGGCTGCATGGCTTGAGGCGAAACCGTACTGTCCGCCACGGTAGCCGTTGACATAATGCAGCAGGTTTTCCACACCAGGAGTGTGCGACGGTCGCAGACGCGCAAAATAGGGCTTCATCAGCGCCGACGTGGTCTGGTCGCAGAGCGTGATGAGCACGACGAGGGCAATCACCACAAAGATGGTCTGCTTGCGTGTGTTCTTGTTGTGGTAGAGGTGGAAGATGAGGGCAAGAGCCGGCAGCACCCACAACAGTCTTGACGTGAACACGAGCCAGATGTTGTCTACAAGCGGTCCGCCGTCGAAGTTGAGCAAAACCGTGAGATGGTGGTCTAACGAGTTGAGTTGGTTGATGATATTATCAGTCATTGTTAGTTTGATTTTCAATTCGGCTGCAAAGGTAATGAAAATATTCATGCGGTAGTCATATTTTCCCGAAAAGAGTCTCAATTGTCGCTATTTCTTTTTACTTTTGTCGCCAGTTACGTGGAATTTAGTAAATTTCCCCACAAATAATTTTGCAAGCTTATAGGAGTTAAGAAGTATCACCCAACTTTACTGCTTTACCTCGCAAACTTGCGATTGCTCAGTAAATAACAAATAAAATAAATAGTAAATGTTGAATAGACTAAAGTATCTCTTGTCGTGTTTCCTCGCGACGTTTGCTTATTTCCTTGTTCAGAAGCCCGTCTTCATGTTGTGCAACGCCCCCAAGTCGTATGTTCTGACAGATTATCTTGAAGTAATGTGGCATGGCTCGTCGCTCGATGCTACCACAGCAGGCTATCTCACGATAGTGCCGTTCTTGCTCGCCTTGGTGTCGGTGTGGTATGGCAAGCTGCCTTTGCGCCGCATCCTCACACCTTATTATATATTGGCCATGCTTCTTGTGAGCATGATATTCGTGGGCGACTTCTCCCTCTTCTCGTTCTGGGAGAGCAAGCTCGACGCCTCCATATTCATCTATATCGACTCGCCCAAGAACGCTATGGCAAGCGTCTCCACATTGTATGTGGTGGGCAGAGTGCTGCTCATCGTAGTGCTCACAGCCCTCATGTCGCTGCTCCTGAGGTGGCTCACGCCCAAGACGTTAGGCAGCATTGGTTCCATGCGCAGCCGTATCGTTTCCACCGTGCTTGCCGTGCCCGTAGGCGCATTGCTGTTTGTGGTGATACGTGGCGGAGTGAGAGTGTCCACCCAGAATGTGGGCAGCGCCTATTTCAGCAACGACCAGTTTCTCAATCTCTCAGCCATCAACCCCGCCTTCAACCTCCTTGCGAGCATGGGTCAGCAATCGAAGTACGAGGACGAGTTCAACTTCTACGATGAGTCGCAGCGTGCTTCCATGATGCAGGGTCTCTATCCCAAGGCCGACACCGACACCCCCGTCTTGCTCAAGACCCGCCGCCCCAACGTGCTCGTCATCCTGCTTGAGAGCTTCGGCGCAACCATGGTCGATTGTCTTGGTGGCGAGAAAGGCGTGTCGCCCAATCTCGACGCTCTTGCCCGTGAGGGCGTGTTCTTCAGCAATGCCTATGCCAGCAGTTTCCGCACCGACCGTGGCATGGTGTGCACCTTCAGCGCCTTCCCCGGATTGCCCACGCTCTCCATTATGAAGGTGGCAAATCTCTCACGCCACATGCCCAACATCGCTGCCTCGCTTTCGCGCCAGGGCTACACCACCGACTTCCTCTATGGTGGCGACATCAACTTCACCAATATGCGTGGCTATCTCATGGCAGGTGGCTTCGAGCAGTTGGCCTCGCAGGACGACTTCTCCATGTCCGACCGCAACTATAGCAAGTGGGGTGTTCACGACGGAATCACGTTTCCCCGCCTCTTCGAGATGCTCCAGTCGCGTGAGAACCAGCAGAAACCTTGGTTCACCACCTTCCTCACGCTCAGCAGCCATGAGCCGTTCGAGGTGCCATTCCGCAAGTTCAGCGACGACCACTTCAATGCCTTTGCCTACACCGACCATTGCCTGGGCGAGTTTATCAGCCGCTTCCGCAAGACCAAGGCGTGGGACAACACCCTCATTGTGCTCCTGCCCGACCACGGCATTCCCTATCCCAAGCAGGGCGAGCGTTTCGGTCCGCGCTATTTCCGCATCCCCATCATCTTTGCCGGAGGTGCCGTCAAGGGTCATGTGTCGGTGGATAAAATCGTGAGCCAGACCGACCTTGCCGCCACTCTGCTTGCCCAGCTTGGCTTGAGCCATGCCGACTTCCCCTTCAGCCGCAATGTGCTAAGCAGCAGCTACACCCGTCCCTTCGCCTTCTATTCCTTTGGCAATGGCTTCGGTATGGTCGACAGCACTGGAGTGAGTGTCTACGACAATGCCTCCAACCGTGTGTTCTATAGCGAGCGTCCTGAGGGCGACAATGCCCGTGTGGCACGTGGCAAGGCGATATTGCAGACGCTGTATGATAGAGTGGGGGAGATAAATCGCAAGTGACTTGAATATGCGTAGATACCCTGCCGTACTGAAAGGGCGTTTTGGGTACTAATCAGCATATAGCCCATGTCTGATGGCATGGAAAGAGAATTCACGTATCTGCCTTCATATGCAACTAATCGCTATTTTATCCCTCCGAACCGAGGTCGCCATCCTCGCCCGATGAGCCGCCGCCCTCCTGCGCTGAGCCCGCGCCGCCCGGCTTGCTGTCGGTGCCGCTTGGATTGCTGCCGCCCGGGGTGCCCGTGCCGCCGCCGTTGGGGTCGTTCTCCGGGTCGTCGATGGTTCCGTCGTCGCCCGAGGTAACCTTCTTCACCACATTGCCGTTGCGGTCGTAGCAGGTGATGTTGATTGAGGTCTCGGCAAGCTCGCGCTTGATGAGCGGATTAGGGGTGAAAATCACTCGGCGCGAGGTGATGATGCCCGATGCCACATCGTTGACGGTTGCCACACTCTTGGCGCGCACGCCCAGACGCATGGTGCCCAGTCCGGGGATGGCTACCGAGTGGCCCTCAGTGGCCCACGCCTTGATCACGTCGCCTGCAGCGTCCCAACAGGCCTGCATCACGCCGCGGCTGACGCCTGAGCGGAGAGCTGCCTCCTGAATAACCTTCGCCTCCGAGAGACGGTTGTAGATCTCGGTGCCGAGAACGTAACGATACTTGCCCTTGTACTCGCCAATTTGCTGAAGGGTCTCTTTTGCTTTAAGATTAATTGCCATAATTTAGAGTTTTGAGTTTTGAGTTTTGAGTTTTGAATTGTTGCGCGGAGCGCAATTTTGAGTTTTGAGTTTTGAGTTTTGAATTATCGGCAAAGCCGATTTTGAGTTGTTCAGTTTTGAGTTTTGAATTGT